>NZ_CAOS01000012.1 GCF_000315365.1 Desulforamulus hydrothermalis Lam5 = DSM 18033 | reverse complement strand
AAGAAAANGAGATTNNGCANANTCTGTCGAGTGGACGGAGAGAGCGATATTTGATTATACTATAAATAAAAACATAGAGGGGAANTATTAACGTAGAAACAACAAATAAGCCNACAAAAATACAATTTGGGCCGCGNCCACCCTCCCCCACNCGGGGGGGGATAAANAGGTGTGGAGGGAGCGGAAGAGGGGTATCGGAAAAAATCGGGGTTAGTGCGCGACAGCTCATGCNCNNAATTTANCAGAAGAAGATCTCTCACCCCTGCGGGGGAAAGGGGGAGGTGGATAAAATTTCTGGAAAATGTTNGATAGAGGGCGGGGGAGGAAATAAAGCTCCTGTAGAAAGGGGGGGGCCGGGCCCATGGAAAGGGGGGGGGCTTTAATGAAAAGGGTTGGGCAAGAGGGTATATACANCTGAACCCGGAATATTTCCGGGCGGGGTTTAGTCGGTAATATAAAATTACACACCTCGACAAGTTATTTTTTAAATCCGGGTTCAAATAGTTCCTGAGGAAAAACTCCCGACAGCGGGAGTGAGAAGAAAAAGAAAACCCGGGGGAAGGGCGAGAGGCCCCCACTCAGACCCAAGATCCAAAANGTCTGGGATAACTCGAAGACCTCCCATTCGGGAATAGGGCCACACCGGTGGGACATCTAGTAAACCGGGCCACCCGCTCAGTGATAGTGAGATAAATTGGGAGGAAAAAATGGGGGCGTCGGGTAAAAACTACACAGAGTGAGACGCCTTAGGTCAATGCTGGGGGGGAAAATGTCTCACAGCGTATANGAAACGCAAGAAAGACTGGCAGCACATAAAGGATTCCTAAGTGGCGCAAACACGATCACGGGCGTCTGTTCGGGNAATCTGGACACGAGTCGACTAGTCACGGAGCGCGGGATCATTGACGAAATTGGTTACTTGCCTTTGAACAGTTTGGCAGCTAACCTCTTTTTCCAGGTAGTAAGTGCAAGATACGAGAGAGGGAGTATTGTGTTGACCAGCAACAAGAGTTTCGGTGAATGGGGGGAACTGATGGGCGATCCGATACTTGCTACGGCTATCCTGGATCGGCTCTTACACCATTCCCACATCGTCAATATTAGGGGGAATAGTTACCGACTTCGTGAGAAGATGAGGACAGGAGCCTACGGCTCCCCCTCTACCACCTAACCAACAAAAAATCGCCGGGTGGGTCAATTGGACACGCGTCGACTAGTCACAAAATAAAGGATCACCGGGTGGCTTTACATGATCTGGCCACGCGTCGACTAGTCAGAAGAGGGGGGATCATCGGTAATAATCTTGTGCACCGCTGATAAGGGACTGAAACAACTAAAGGAAACCCGGTGGAATTTGCTGTGGTCTGCCAAAACTATCGTTTCCCTGGCAATATCAATCATGGTTTTCTTAACTTCAGATTCATACATGTTTTGATTTGTTAAACCTTGTACCGGGCAAAGCCCGCTGGTACCAATAAAAGCTTTATCTACATTAAACCTATGCAAATTATCTTTAGCTAAAGACCCGACCAACGAAAGAGTTACCTCTCTGACATTACCGCCTGTTAAGATTAATGTTATCCCTTGTACATGCGTTAATTCATTGGCTACTGTTAAAGAATTGGTCAATACCACCAAATCTTTTTTCTCTTGCAGGTATTTTGTCATAGCCGTAGTGGTGGTTCCCGCATCAAGCACGATAGATTCTCCGTCGTTTACCAAAGCAGCCGCAGCTTTCGCGATAGCTTCTTTCTCCATAACAAACCGCTGGTTTCTTTTTTGAAATGTTATGTCCACATTATTTTTGGGATTCAGGGTAGCCCCCCCGTGGCTGCGTATTAATACACCGTGTTTCTCCAATCTTTCCAAATCCCTGCGAATAGTCATTTCTGACACGCCAAACATTTTTTTAAGTTCGGAAACCTTGACACTGTTGTTCTGCTTGAGCAGTTGAATAATTTTTGTTTGCCGATCAATGGAAAGCATATTATCACTCCCTGTCAAAACAGAACAAACAATGTTATATTCTGTTTGTTTCTGTGAAGTAACATTGGTTAAACAGAATTAAAAACTTTAATTTTTTCTATAACAACTTTTTCCATAGCTTGTCTGGCCACCGCTTTTATCTCGGGATAAGGCAAGCCGGGATTTTTATTAAGGGCTTCCTTGATTGCTTTATTGGCCTGCACAGACAAATCGGTATAAACGTTAATTTTATGAATGCCGCATTCTATGGAACGGCGAAAATCCTCATCGCCAAGGCCCGAACCACCGTGCAACACCAGAGGCAGCTGGGTGAGTTCTTTAATTTTAACCAACCGTTGAAAATCCAACTGCGGTTTTTGCTTATACACCCCGTGGGCTGAACCCACAGCAACAGCCAACGCATCAACTCCCGTACTTTTAACAAACGTAGCAGCTTGCACAGGATCCGTAAAAAAGTCTGTATGGCAGGCATTGTCTGTCAAGAGACCTTCCGCCCCGCCCACATGCCCCAATTCAGCTTCCACAGAAACCCCGGCAGCATGTGCAAAACGAACAATCTCAGCAGTTCTGGCTGTATTTTCTGCCAGCGGTAAGCGGGAGCCGTCAAACATGACAGACGTAAAACCATGTCTGATGGCTTTCATAATGGCTTCTAACGTCTGACCGTGGTCTAAATGCAAAACCACCGGCACACTTGCTTGATTAGCTATATGACAAATGACAGAAGCATATCTTTCAATATCCACATAGGGAAAATGAATTTCTGCCACAGACACAATTACCGGCGAATTTAGCTTAACAGCACCGTTAATAATAGCCTCCAGCGAGTTTATGTCTACCATATTGAAACAGCCTACGGCACAGCCATGCTGTACGGCTTGCTGCAAAACTGTGCTCAAGTTTACCAGTGCCACTGAAATTCACTACCTTTACATATTTATGCCTGTTCCAATTATACAAAAAAGCTCGCAAAAAGAAAACATGTTTTTGTTTGATTATGATTGTTTTGCACAAAAAAGGAGCCGTAGGCTCCTTTCAGACTGTAGACAAAGCTGATGTTTTTAACCTTAATCTATAAATTACAAGAATTCTTATTCAGTGACGGATGCTTGCCTTGTGCGAAACGCGAGCCATCAGAGCAGCCAGGGTTTTTCTTTCTTCCTCGCTGCCTTCGTCCCACAATTCTTTCATCAACCTTTGTTCCTCATTGGCGGGGTCAAAATTGTTTGCAAAAAAGTTGCCTAATCTGTAAGCAATATTATTTATGGTCTCATCGTCCATGCCAATTCTTTCTCCCAGGCCTACCGCACCGCCAAGAATTTCTTTCCATTTGTGCCACCTGTTGCCTATTTCCATGGCCTCACCTCCGTTTGTATTTTTCCCTTATTGCTAAAATGAGATTCTTCTTAGCTTATAGAAAAATTTATAAAAAGCAGAGGCTAACAAAGTTTGCATAGGAAAGGGAGTCATTAATCTTTTATGTTAAGTTTTTGGCGGTTCTTTTGAACTGTACGGCGTTGGCGATTGCTCAGATAAAACATCAAGGCCAGGGCAATGATTACGGTTGCTGCCGAAGAAACCTGGGCTGCTTTAAAATTCATAAAAGTACGTAAGCTGTCGCCACGCCAAAACTCCAGCACAAATCTGCCCACGGAGTAAAACAGAAAGTAACTGAGGGCAATAAACCCGTCAAAGGGCTTTCTTTTATAAATAAAAAGCAATAGGAATAAAACAAGGACATCCCAGGCAGCTTCAAATAATACGGCCGGAAAAAGAGGCTGCGCGCCAAAGGCGTAATAGGCATCTGTACCGGCAGGATAAACAACTCCCAAGTGTTGATGGGGAATACCGTAACAGCAACCGTTTAAAAAACATCCCAGGCGACCGATGGCTTGTCCCACCAGCACGCCGGGCGCCAGGGTATCAAGCATGGGCCAGATGTCTGTTTTATTTTTTCTACAGTACCAAATTACGGCCAATAAACCGCCCAACACCGAACCCTGGACAGAAATGCCCCCGTTCCATATGGCCGGGATCTGCCATAAATGGCTGCCATAATAATCCCAGCTAAACATGACCTCCCAAATACGGGCGCCTATCAAGCCGCCCAGAATGGCATAAAAAGCCAGATCCAAAACTTCTTCCTGAAATCGTCCCTGTCCCTTGGCCACATAGTAAGATACCAGCAAACCGGCCAATATACCTAGGGAAAGCATGACCCCAAAGGAACGCACCGGAAAGTCGCCTATATAAAATAATACCTGGTGCATGCAGCTTCACTCCTTTGTATATGGTAAATAACCCTTAATAATTGTTCTCCGCTGCTTATGCTGATTATTATCTTTTCAGAACCAGACCAACCAAACAAATAATTTGTTTTATGTAAACAAATAAAAGCAACTATGTTTTGTATGATTCAGGGTATTGCACACAATTGTCGCCAGCTCATATAACCTTTATCTGAGCCTGCATCAGCTTCATTTATTTAATTACCCTGCAAAAATGTAAATCCTCCGTTTAAACGGAGGATAAAGTATTCCTAAGCTAAGCACAAGTTACAGATTATAAAAGGGCGTTTAATTTCTTTTCCAGGTCTGCCTTGCTGGTAAAACCAATCACCTGATCAACCTTCTGGCCGCCTTTAAAGAAAATCAGGGTAGGAATGCTCATAACCCCAAATTGCTGGGCTAAGTCTCTGTTTTCATCCACATTTACTTTACCGATTTTAACTTTACCGGCAAATTCGGCAGACAGCTGATCAATAATCGGTGCAATGGCACGGCAGGGACCACACCAGGCAGCCCAAAAATCAACCAGCACAGGTACCTCTGATTTAAGTACTTCTGTTTCAAAATTTGCGGCATTAAATTCCATTGCCATGAAAAACGCCTCCTTAAAGTAAAGTATTATATACGCTAAATGCTAATAAATAATCTATAGGCTTACACCTATATTACTATAATATTGATTCGCCAGCAATATATTTTGCAAAGTTATCCCTGACAACAATTTAATTTAACTCTGAGCGTTTAAACAACTGAATAAAATTTAAAATAAACTGCAGTTCTTTTTCATTTAAATTACACACTAAACCCAACACAGCCTGGACATTAGGGTGTATCAACAATTCCCGCAATTCCGGATTCATCAAGCTGACCATCTGATCCACAGCGCCGGGTTCCATTATAAAATAGCATGGCGAAACACCCATAACTTCAGATAACTTCTCTAAGGTTTTTAAGGAGGGTTGTACCTTCCCCTGCTCAATCTGCCCAATCAGACCTGCCGTGACACCCGCCAGGTTGGCCAGCTGGGCCTGGGTCAAACCATATTCTTCTCTTAGGTGTTTTAATTTATAACCCAACGAACCCTCGTGGCCCATTAATGCGGTGGCAGGAACACCCAACCCCTCGGCAATCCGCTTGAGGGTGTTCAGTGCGGGATAAACAGTACCTCTTTCAATTTCGCTCAGATAGGAGAGGGATATTCCTATTTTGTCCGCCAGCTCTTGTAAAGACATCCCTCTCTCGTTGCGAATAATCCTGATTTTTTCGCCGAGGCCAAGTCCGGTATCGGTTATTTCCCCTTCCACCAACTGTGTCTTAGAAACGTTCAGGGCTGCGGCCAATTTTTCAATGGTTTTTAATGAGGGCCTTTTAGACCCCCTCTCTATTTCGCTCAAATAAGATAAGGAAAGTTTTGCCCGACGTGCCAGGTCTTGTAATGTATAACCCCTTTCCTCTCTTAAAGCTCGAATTTGATCCCCCCGCACTATCATGACATTATCCCCCATACCAAACAAAATATACTAACATTCTACGATAATTTTAAACTACCGTCAACGCGTCGGCAATATAATACCTTCCATAATCTCCCGAAATACAGGCGCTGCCGTAACCCCGCCGCTGATACCCTCTTCCACCAGAACGGTAACAATATACTGGGGTTTGTCCAGGGGAGCATACCCGCAAAACCAGGCATTTACCTTGGTTGTTCCTCCCGGCAGCTCTGCCGAACCGGTCTTGCCGGCCGCCCCGTAATACGGCAGCATGGCTTCCCTGCCCACCCCCCGGCTTGTCACCAGGCTCAGCAGTCTTTTTAATTCCCTGGCGGTTTCACTTGAAATCACTTTATGACTGCGGCCCATAGGAAAATAACTGACAAACCGGCCTCCTTCATCCCGCAACCCTTTAACCAGCCGTGGCCGGATGTAGACCCCGTTGTTGACAACAGTATTCATCATCGCTGTAAGCTGCACCGGACTGGCCAGCACCGGACCCTGGCCGATGCTGCTGTTAACCAAATTATAAGGCTCACCGATTAAATGTAAATTCTGCCTGTTATCCCTCGGTACAGGATAACCGATAATGGTTTGTTCCTCCAAACCAAAAGCTCGGGCGTAGGCAATAATTTTGGCCGGCCCCAACTTTATTGCCAATTCCGCAAATACAGGATTGCACGACTGAGCAAAGGCTTCCTCAAAGGTAATGGGCCCATGCCCTGGTTTATGCCAGCAGCTAATTAAATGTTCCGATTCGCCTAAGCAAACAAAAGTATCCGAAGCTTTTACCAGCCCTTCTTCCAGGGCGGCTGCCGCCACCACAACTTTAAAGACAGAGCCCGGCTGGTACAAAGAAGTGCAGTGGTCTAGCAAAGCATCTTGCGGGCCGGCCAGCGCCTGGGTGATATTGGCAGGATGAAAGTTGGGGCGGCTGGCCATGGCCAGCAAATCACCGTTCCTGGCGTCCATAACCACCACCGCCCCCTTCTGCACCTTCTGATCCATCACCTTCTCTACGGTTTTTTGGATCTCCCAATCAATGGTTGTTATTACATCCTGCCGGCCGGTTACCGCCTGACTTTCTTTTTTAATACCCAGACCCGCCAGCAAACGGCGGTAGACATCAACATACGCCCGCATCACCTGCCGGGACTCCCCTGCTTTCAACCGGCTTTCATAAAAATACTCCAGGCCGCTCTTACCGACTAAGTCGGTCAACTGATATTTCTTTTCACTCAGATTATTCAGCTTGGCCAGCTGATCATTGTCTGTAATCGGTCCCAGATGGCCCACCACATGGGCCGCCAGCGGAGCCGACCCGTAGCGAAAATAAATCTCTTCCACTTTAATGCCGGTAATTTCTAATTCTTTTATTTGTCTAAGCTGCCGGGAATCCAATTTAAAAGGTAAATAACCCGGTCGCCCTGTAACATACTTGGCTAACTCAGCAGGACTGCAACCCAGAATAGGGCTCAACCTTCTTACGGCTTCTTCTTTGTCCGGTATAATCTCAGGAAAAACTACCACCCGCAACTCCCGTCTGCCCAAGGTTAAAGTTTTTTCGCCCCAACGGTCAAAGATGCCGCCCCGGGGAATATCCTCCAAGGCCACTTTTAGGGTGCGCTGCTCCAGGGCCTTTTGTTTGTACTCACTGCCCTGTAATACCTGAATAAAAAACAAATGAATTACTAAAGGTACAAAAAGTAAAAAGATTACATAAAAAGTTAATACCAATCTTTTTTGCTGAAAAATATTCACTAGCTAACATTCCTTGACGAAAAAATTTATATTATATTTTCGCCAAAGATTGACATATTTATGCTATTAATCAATTCTCCGCAACATAGACATGGCCGGAACAGGCTGGTCAAAGGGTAATTCAATCATTTGCTGTGGATGAGGCGCTGCTTCCATTGCTGCGCCGGTTTCTCGATCATAAATGGCAGTCACCTTGATGATGCGGTTATCTCCCTGCGGCATCAACAGTTCCAGTGTTTCCCCCACTTTAAAATTATTACGCTGCTCAACAATCATGCTGCCGGTTTGTGGGTTATATCCATGCACCAACCCTACAAAGGTGGCCAGGCGGCAATAATTGCCGGAGGCTGCCGCCACAGTGGCCGTTTCTCCACGGTCACCCAGCAAAAAACCGGTTGTATAGGCCCGGTGACTAACCTTTGTTAATTCTGCCAGCCACTGCGGCAACACCTGGTAACCGGCGGGGTCTTGCAAATAACTGTCTATAGCCTGTCGATAAATTTTAACAACCGTAGCCAGGTAATGAATGCTCTTCATACGGCCTTCAATTTTAAAACTGGTTACCCCGGCCTGTGCCAGCTGAGGAAGATACTCCAACAGGCAGAGATCTTTGCTGCTCATAAAGTAAGTACCCCGGTTATCTTCCTCCACCGGAAAATACTGTCCCGGTCTTTTTTCTTCTACTAAGTAATAACGCCAGCGGCAAGACTGGGCACAATCGCCCCGGTTAGCGTCCCGGCCGGTCATAAAGTTGCTGAGCAGGCAACGGCCCGAATAAGCCATGCACATGGCTCCGTGGACAAAGGCTTCCAGTTGGACATCTACTCGGGAACTTATGGTCCGGATTTCCTCCAGCGACAACTCTCTGGCCAGAACAATTCTCTGTACGCCCAACCTTTGCCAAAAGGCAGCACTGGCCCAGTTAGTGGTATTGGCTTGGGTGCTTAGATGAATGGGCAACCGGGGCTGTAACTTTAAAATCATCTCAATAACTCCCGGGTCGCTGACTATTACGCCGTCTGCACCGGCCCGGACAATAAAATCTAAGTAGGCGGGCAGGTTGACCAAATCCTCGTTGTGGGCATATATATTCACAGCCACATAAACCTTAACCTTGTGCCGATGGGCAAAAGAAATGCCTTCCAGCATATCCCGGTCATCAAAGTTGGCAGCACCCGCCCGCAAACTAAACTGCCGTCCCCCCAGGTAAACCGCATCTGCCCCATAGAGGACGGCCACCTTTAACTTTTCTAAATCTCCCGCCGGAGCCAAAAGTTCCAAACTGCTCAATGTTGGGTCACCTCGTTTGAGATGCAGCAAATTGACATCTCCTATTGACTGTCTTGTTTTATTTTAAGTATTTTATTTTGTTGGCATTGTGTTCGGCATAAGTTACGGCAAAAGCGTGAGAGCCGTCGGGCTTGGCCACATAATAAAAGTAATTGGTTTGGGCAGGGTTTACCGCCGCCAGCAAAGAAGCCCTGCCGGGCGAAGCAATGGGACCGGGCGGCAACCCGTAATGTTGATAAGTATTGTAAGGCGAGGCCACCTCTAAGTCCTTATAATATATTTTCTCCCGCCGTTCCCCCAAGGCATACTCAACGGTGGCATCTATTTGCAGCTTCATCCCGGCCTTCAGCCGGTTGTGGATAACACTGGAAATCAAGGGGCGATCCCGTTCTACCCGGGCCTCCCTTTCAATCATAGAAGCTATGGTAACCGCCTGGTGTAAAGTTAAGTTAAGTTCCTTAGCCTTGTCTGCCAGCTTAAGTTCTTTTATTTGCCGATCCATACCGGCCAGCATGATATTTATAATGTATTTTTCGTCACTGTCAATGGGGATGGTGTAAGTTTCCGGAAACAAATAACCCTCTAAGCGATTTTCACCCGGCGGTAAGTCTTTAATAAAGGAATACTTGAACTGTCCGTTTTTAAGCAGGTCTTTAAACAGCTGTTCTCGAATAAAGCCTTTTGCTGCCAATCTTTCGGTTATCTGCTTTAAGGTATACCCCTCAGGAATGGTAAAACTTTTGCCGGCTGTTTTCCCCTGTACCAGCAGGTTCAAAATTTCCGCAGTTGACATAGAGGCATTAAGCATGTAATATCCGGCCTTTACCTGGTTATCCAAACCCTGGCAGCGGGCATACAGGCGAAAGGCGGCAGCACTTCTGATCATGCCCTGTTGTTGCAGCGTTTTAGCAATTTGTGCTGTACTGCTGCTTGGGGCAATATGAACCAGCACGTCCGGCGCCTGACCCGACGGATTGACCGGGCTCAAAAGATTAGCAAAATACCAAAACAGCCCGGCCGCTAATATAAGGAAGGTTATTGCCAGCACCCTTTTGCTTGTTTGCCATTTCATAACCAATCGACACAACCTTTTTTAATTTAACCAATTATAACATCTAACGGCTAAATGGTACAAGCAAGGGCTTTACAAGGCGAAAGAAAAAGCTCTCCGCTGAGAGCTCCGGCGTGCCATAAACAATTATCGGTGGTTTACGAACCCTTTTCAGCTAAAAACATCAGTTCACCCTGCCGGTTGTTTCTTCCGGCAGGATCGGTTCAAATAAAATCATTGGTTCTGCCAGCCCCTTGATAACTTCGTCTAAAACCAAATTCATATGCACCCCTTTGGTTGCAACCACCGGGATAATGGGCTTGCTGCGGTAAATCCGCTGCAACAATTTTATCGTGGTGGAGGTAATATCCCGGGGAGTTTCATCCACTTTGGTAACCACCAGAATGTCTGCTTCGTCCAGCAGGAAATTGCCTGCCTCCATAATGATTTCCGCCTTTAAACCAGCCGGAATAACGGTTACCAAAACATCCGCCAGCTTGCGGCATTCCGCCGCTTTATAGCCGTCGTTAATGCCCACCGCCTCAATTAATACAACATCCGGCAAAGTACTGGTTTGGGGAATGTCCCTTTGAGAAAGATGGCCCAGTTCCAACACAGACCGCACTTTGTTTAATTCTTCTAAGGCCCGCTTGGCACTCTCGATCAACTTGTTTTTTTCTTTAATTTGATTTACAGCGTTTCTGATCACCCGGTCAATATCAGATGCGATATCCCTTCCCGGTTCGGGTACCGCAATAGTTAAATAGTTGGGATCTATGCCTTTATGAAGGTAAGGTTTTTCATCCTGTACACCCGAGCCAACGGCCAGGGGCTGAAAGTTTCTGTTTTTCAATCCCTTGTATAACTCCCCCAGGATAGTGGATTTCCCGCCGTCATTCCGCCCGCAGACTACTATTTTTTTCAATGGGGCCCCCTCCTTGACCACTAGTTTCCTTAGGTAAATAAATATGCCCGGGCGGCAGTAAATTTGCCATTCAATAATAAATTTCTCCGTACAAAAAAAGCC
Organism: Desulforamulus hydrothermalis Lam5 = DSM 18033; assembly: GCF_000315365.1. Lineage (NCBI taxonomy): Bacteria > Bacillati > Bacillota > Clostridia > Eubacteriales > Peptococcaceae > Desulforamulus > Desulforamulus hydrothermalis. The sequence goes on along the minus strand of NZ_CAOS01000012.1, from coordinate 126,280 downwards.
GGGCAACATTACCCGGCTTGGTCAGCTTTCTGTCTTATTAACGCATCATGTAATTCCAGCAGGACCGCAGATACGTGAAGGAGTTCTTTTTCTATGGCATCCGTGTCTTGCCGCCGCAAAGCCGCCATCAGGTGGCCAAAATGTTCGCCGGCAATCAAGCCCCAGTCTAAGGGCAGCCTGGCCGCGTCCGCCGCCGGATTGCCGTGCCGTACACGGTTTAACTCCGCCTGCAGCAGGGTCTTTTTCAGAAAATCCCGGCCGTCCATTAACTCACTCTCCAATAATTATAACTTAAAGGTCGCTACAGTTTGCTGCATATCCTGGGCCAGTTGAGCCAGATTCTGGCTGGAGGAAGCCAGGTGTTGGACAGAAGTATTAATTTGATCACTGCTGGCCGCCAGCTGCTGTGTGTTTTGCGATGTAATATCAGTGCCATTGGCAATCTCTTTAATCATGCGGGACGATCTCCGAACTGTTCACTGATAACTGTGAGGGCGGTCCCGGCCTGATTAACAATTTCCACTCCTTCGTTCACCTCACGGGCACTGGCACCCATCTCCTGCACCGCTTCAGTGGCCCGCCTCTGCACCCGCTGAATAAGATTGGTAATATCTTCAGCAGCCTTGGCTGATTGTTCAGCCAGCTTGCGCACCTCTTCAGCCACCACCGCAAATCCCCTGCCGCTCTCGCCAGCCCGGGCAGCCTCAATGGCAGCATTAAGTGCCAACAGGTTAGTTTGCTCAGCAATATTCTTAATTACCTCTATAATTTGTCCAATGCTTTGACAGCGCTGGTTTAATATCCCGATGGAGTCCGCCGTTCCTTGCACCGACTGCTGGATAACAGCCATTTTATCCACTGCCTGGCGCACCGCATTGTTGCCCAGCCGGGCATTATCTTCCACTTGTCCCACCTGTTCCACAGCCATCCCGGCAGCGGCTGAACCTTGCTCAGCAGTGGCAGCCACCTGGGTGGTGTTGCTGGTAATTTCCTCAACCATGGCACCGATCTGCTGGGCGGCGGCAGCCATTTCCTGGCTTTGGGAAGCCAGCGTGGAGCTGTATTGGGTCAGTTGGTCAATCAGCCGGTGCATGGTTTGGGCCATCTGATTAAAACCTTCGCCCAGCCTGGCCAGCTCGTTATTGCCCGTCACTGCCACACGGTGATTAAGGCTGCCGGTTTGCAGCAATTGCACTCCCTTTAGCAATTCTTCCACCGGCCGGAGAATCATGCGGCCGGTAATAAATCTTAGCGCCAGGGCCACACACAACAGCACAGCCAAGCTAAGCAAGATCATATAAGTAAACTTCTTTTTTAATGCCTGGTCAAATTCTGCCTGGGAAACACCTACATAAAAAATGCCAATGTTTTTACCGGTTTCGTCTTTAATAGGTTTATAGGCTGTCTGGTAGGGCTTGTCTACCACAATGGCAGACCCCACATATATCTCACCCTGATCCAACACAACCTTTTTTACGTTTTCAGATACCCGGGTACCTACCGCCCGCTTGCCGTCTTTTAAAACAGTTGTGGCAACCCGCGTGTCGCCCATAAAAATTGTACAGGTATCATTGGTTAAGCCGGCAATATAATCTACCAGCCGGTAGTTTTCATTTATCAGTAGATCACCTTTATATAACTTGCCGTCTTTAATTTGCCAGGGCCCCGGGTACATGGCATTGATAACCGCCTCGCCCGTTAATAAGTCGCTTTTTACTTTGCTTTCAGCTGCCCTGGTCAGTTGCTCTTTCATATGCACGTAAGAAATCAACATGAGAACAGCCGACAGCAAAACCAGCGACCCCACCACCAAAGCACCCAGTTGAATTTTTATTGATTTGTTGAAGAAACCCATGCGCCCACCTCCGCCTGTGGAGTAATTTTATATATAATTCAGCATAAATGTCAGTATTCCTTTATTTTTATCTTTTTACTGATATTTCCTCGTAAAAACGGGCGGCCTGTGCCGGCCGCTTTTGTCAGGGCAATACATCCGGGTTGCCCCGGTCTTGCTCAACTGCTTCCCCTGGCGGATCAGGGTTTTTCACCAAAGAAGCAGGCGGCGCCATGCCCTGGGAAATAATTTGATGGCGGGCCTTATAAACGCTGTAAGGAAGTTTTTCTACCTTAATAACCTTGCCATCCTGCATGACAATTCTTTCGGAAGCCGCCCGGTAACCCTGGGCCCCCTTTTGCTTAACCACCCGGTCACCCAAGCGCAGGCTGTAGTCTTTTTCTACCACCGTCCGGGGCGGATAGGTTTCTTCCACCCAGCTGCGAATCACCACATCCCTTTTGAACCGATGGTTGCCAAAAATCTTAACGGTGAGCCTGCCGCCGGTTACAAAGGACTGCAGGTACAGCCAGTAATCAGTGTTGTTTTTAAATTTTAAATCCACAGCATCAAAAACAACCGTGGCGTCCCTGCCAATGGGCACATAGGGAACGGGCAGGGAATGATTGGCTCGTTCGGTTACTTCCAGATTGGCCAGCAGAACGGCATTATATAAAGTGGAGGATACCTGACACACCCCGCCGCCCAAGCCGTCCACCAGTTCGTTATTAATGATAATGGGGGCGTTTTTATAGCCTGCTTCCGTACTGCGGGGCCCCACCACCTCATTAAAGGACACAATTTCCTGGGGCCGGATACTCAGGCCGTCCAGAGCCGCGGCCGCTACACTGATGTTATAAGCACGATTGACATTATTAGGGTCGAATTGTGTCGAGAACATTCCCAAGAGCGTATCCACTCCCATAGCTTGCACTTCTTCTGTAGTCCGGGCAGGCGGTATCTCCACCGGCTTTAATTCAATCGGCGAAGTATCCTGCTGCAGCAGTCGTTCACGGATGTCTTGCCGCAACTGCTGTATGTCTATCTCCCGGCCGCTTTGCGCCGGAGAAATTTCCACTGTGTCGTCATTGTTGATAATTAAGCCGGCATCTCTGGGCGGCAAGATAATATCCTTGGCCGTTTGGCTGACCTGCTGTTGCAGCAGACCGGTGTCAATAATAATCTCCGGCTCCAGACGTATCCCCCGGTAAGCCTGGCGCCGCTCGCAAAAACGCTGCCATAAAGGACCGCTCCGGCCGATATTAATTGCCCGCCGGGCTTCCTGCTGACAGTTTAATTTCAAACCCACCCGATCCATGGGCAGCAGCCAGGATTTTCCCTGGTATTTGACGGTAAGGGGTTTTTGCATATCTTGTTCCAGCTTTTTTAAAGCTGACACAGCCTGGGGGTAATCCAGCAGGGACAAATTTATACTTAACATATAAACTCCCGGCAAAATCCTGTCGGCCGGGGCAAAACTCATCTGTGTAGCCAGGAATACGGCCAGGCTGATTAAAAACAGCAGCGGCAGGACAACCGGTACAACCCTTTTCAGGATTTGTTCAGCCAACCCAAGGCCCCCTCTCAGCAACCTTTATTATCTAGGTATATCTTACTAGGGGCAGGCCTTGGCTATTCCAGAAATCAAACAAAAGCCGAACGGTTCTTCCGTTCGGCCTGAAAACTAAATTAAATTATTCTTCTCCTTCTTCAGCTAAGACCATTTCCTCCCAGGCATCTGCCACTTTTTCCCATTCTTCGTCACTTTCAATGTCCACCAGAATTTCATTACCGTCTTCGTCAGTGGCAAATTTAAGAATGACAGCCTCATCGGAATTATCTTCTACCGGAAGTAAAATGGCATATTCGGAACCGTCCACTTCAATAACGTCAATTACATTGAAGTCGTGCTCCGCTCCGTCCTCATCAATTAAAGTGATTACTTCATCTTGTTCTGCCATCATGTGCACCTCTTTTCCAAAGATTGTCTGTATTGTAACCAAAAAAACATGCAATGTCAAGGAAATCCAGGTTAAAGCCGGGTTATTACCGTTAATTTATTTTTTTTGCTATTTGGCTCGCGCATCCAGGTAACACTGCAGTATTACTGCCGCAGCCAGTTTATCAATCACTTGTTTGCGTTTTTTCCGGCTGACATCCGCTTGAATCAACAGCTTTTCGGCAGCAACACTGCTTAACCGTTCGTCCCAGGTTTGAATAGGCAAATCAACTCTGGCCTTTAGCTCTTCAATAAAAGCCAGCACCTTTTCCCCCTGGGGCCCCAGCGTGTCATTCATGTTTTTGGGCAACCCCACCAGTATTTTTTCCACTCCGTACTCCTTGATAATCTCCTGCAGGCGGGCAAAATCCTTATCATTATGCTGCCGGCGGATAACTTCCAACCCCTGCGCCGTCCAACCCATAGGATCACTTAAAGCTACACCGATATTTTTTTCTCCCACATCCAAACCCATAATTCTCATATTATTAACTCCTGTCCTAAATTACTTTAATGGCAAACATCGGACAAGCAGCACCGCAATAGCCGCACAGGCGGCATAAGTCTGTTTTTACCCTGGCTTGCTCGCCGGCCAAGTAAAGGGCTTTGGCACTGCACACAGCCACACAGGCCCCGCAGCCCTGGCACCACTCCTCAAAATGCAGCCGCCTGGGCTGGCGTATCACCTGTTGCTTTAACTCCTCAGGTATATAACTTTGACTGAAAAACCGCACATTATAATCCACCTCGGCAAAATTCTGCATGCCAACAGCTACAGCCGACAGTTCCGGTATCTCCAGGACAAAGGACAGGGCTGCGGCCGCATTGGCCAGCAGATTGCCGCCACCCAGTGCCTTCATACCGTAAATGCCTTTGCCGGCCCGGTAAGCCCGGCGGACGGCTGACAGCATATCATCCACCGAGCCGTCTGCAATGCCAACCCCGGACATATTGATAATGGGATGGATTACTTCAATTTCCGGCAGCTCAGCTGCCGCCAAAACTGCTGCCACGTGGTGCGTAGAAAGGCCCACCGCCCTGACAATCCCTTTGTTTTTGGCTTCCAACAGCACTTCCAGCGCTTCCCGGTGTCCTTTAACGGTAAGCAGGGATTCCTGTTCGTGCAGCATAAAAATATCAATATAATCTCGCTCAATTCCCCTGAGTGCGTCTGTCAAACTTTTTTGCATGCCATCCCTGGTATAAGCGTAGCTCTTGCTGCAGATAACCACCTGATCTTTTCTTCCCTTAATGGCCTGGCGGATATACGGGTAGGTGCGGTAAAGTTCAGCTGTATCAATAAAATTGACCCCCTGTTCAATGGCCCGGTCAATCACCGCCGCCCCCTGCTTTAGGGGCAGATTGGCCTGCAAGGGGCCGATCGTAAGAGCTCCAAAACATAAACGTGATACTTTAATCCCGGTGTTGCCAAGCATTCGATAGTCCACCGCACCACCCCCGACAACAAAAAAGGCGCCCGTCACCGGTTTCCCGTCGCGCCTTGAGTTACTTTATGGTGAATCTGCCAACCTGTACGGGCAGTTAATATTTGCTTCAAAAAATATGCGTAAGGGTTAGATTCTTTCCAGGTAATTCTTTACAAGTTCTTCCAGCAATTCATCCCTCTCTAAACGGCGAATCAAACTGCGGGCATTCCCATGACTTGTGATGTAGGCCGGATCACCGGACAAGAGGTACCCCACCAGCTGGTTGATCGGATTATAACCCTTTTCCTTCAAGGCAGCATAAACAGCCAGCAAAATTTCTCGGGCCTGGTTAATTTCTTCCGCCTGGACTTTAAACATTACTGTTTCTTGTGAAAAATCATTAGCCATGGCAAAGACCTCCCAGTCCTAATATTACCTGTACTTGTAATATTAATTCAACAAAATGCTGTTTTTCCCTCTATTGTTAAAATAAAATATTAAATTATTGGCTTTAATTTTTCACAAAAAGAGCACCTTATAACGGTGCTTAGACAGTTAAATTTCAAATTAAGACAGCATCCTCAGCAAGTGGTGCAGCAGGGGATTAGCATAGTAGCTCCTGGGCGGTTTGGCTGCTGCCTGTTCGTCCGGTTGAATGTTTTGATACTCCGCCATCCGGGCTTTTACTCTTGAAAATTCCTTATGCACCGCCTCCATCTGGACAGAAATAGCTTCCGCCGCTTCCTGCATTTTTTGAATAAAAACCACTAACTCTTCCAACTGATTCTTAAAACCGGGGCGTTGGCTTAAGCCCATCATCAGCAAGGTGCCCAGCAACTGAAAATGATCTATCGTTAGGTTTAAACGCAAACCGGGCAGCCCGGGTATTACAGGCATACCCTTGGGAGGCGGTCCGGGCCTCCCGAAAGGAAACAGCATTGATATAACCCCCTTCCGATAACAGGAGAAAGATCTTTTGATTATTTATCATATTAAGGATTAAGGTGTAAGGTTCCAAAAACCTGCCTCAACAACAAAAGAGAGACGGCAATGCGTCTCTCCAGACTGTAGACAAAGGTTGTAAAACAAAATGAGGTGGTTTTATGATCCCCTGCCGGCGACTTGTCGAAGCACCGGTAACAGCACTTGATGAGCGAAAGGAGCCCTTGAGGCGACCCCAAGGGCGACCGGAGCGAATCATAGTGCTGTCGGTGCGCGCAGACCGGAGCCAAAGGGGATCATAAACCACCGCTAATGTTTGTCGACACGGCAATGCGTCTCTCTTGGGATGAACAATACTTATTTAAGTTGTCTTTCCACCACAGAAGGCACCTTATCAATGGCCGCCTGCAGCTTGGCCGGCTCTTTGCCGCCGGCTTGAGCCATATCCGGTCTGCCGCCGCCGCCACCGCCTACTGCTTGGGCAATCTCTTTAACCAGGTTGCCGGCATGCAGGCCCCGGCCCAGCAGATCTTTGGTTACTGCTGCTACCAGGTTAACTTTTTCCCCGGCAACACTGCCCAACAAGATAACACCGGTGCCCAGTTTATCCCGCAGCATATCCACCATACTGCGTAAATTATCCATATCCGGGGCGGCCACCACCGCAGCCAGTACAGGTACACCCTTAATTTGTTTTACTTTGCCAAGAATCTCCTGCACTTCAGACTTGGCCAGTTGGCTTCTGAGGTTGTTAATTTCCTGCTCAAGGGCTTTATTTTGTTGTACCAGCCCTTCAACCCTGCGTACCAGCTCGTGGGCAGGGCTCTTTATCACAGCTGCGATCTCTTGCAATTGTTCTTCTTTGGCGGCCAGGTATTTTAAAACACCCCAACCGGTAACCGCCTCAATACGCCGCAATCCGGCTCCCACACTGGTTTCATTAACAATTTTAAACAACCCTATTTCAGCCGTGCAAGTTAAGTGAGTACCGCCGCAGAGTTCCAGGCTGAAATCCCCCATTTTAACTACCCTTACCTGCCTGCCGTACTTTTCGCCGAAGAGAGCGGCCGCTCCCATTTCTTTGGCTTTGGCTAAAGAGGTTTCAAAAACTTCAACAGACAGGTTGGCTAATACCGCATCGTTAACCAAGTTTTCAATGCGCTGCAGCTCCTCCGGAGTCACTGCCGCATAATGGGTAAAGTCAAAGCGCAGGCGGTCTGGCTCGACCAGTGATCCGGCCTGGTTGACATGGTCACCCAGCACCTCTTTTAAGGCCTTATGCAGCAGGTGAGTGGCAGAGTGGTTACGGGCGGTATCCTGACGCCGGGTACGATCAACAAAAACTTTTAGGGAATCGTGACGTCGCAGGGTGCCGGCAAGCACTTTACCACGGTGGATAAACAACCCTTCTACCGGCTTACTCACCGAAGTAATGGCAACCTCCACCTGGGGCCCCTTTAATACGGCGTAATCCGCCACCTGGCCGCCCGACTCGGCGTAACAGGGGGTTACATCCAAAACAATCTCCACTTCTTCGCCGGCGTCCGCCGAAATTTCTTGCAGGCCGTCTTTTAACAGAGCCAGCACATTGGTAGCCGCTTCCAAGGTGCTGTAGCCGATAAACCGGGTTTCCCCCAACTCTTCCCGCAGTGCCTTATACAAAACCCCCCGCTCGGATAAATATTCTGTTTCCTGACGGGCGCTGCGGGCCCGCTGCCGCTGTTCCTCCATAGCGGCGGCAAAGCCGTCTGTATCCACGGTCAGGCCTTGCTCGGCAGCAATTTCCTGGGTTAATTCCAGCGGGAAACCAAAGGTATCATACAATTTAAAGGCATCCTCGCCGGTAATTTCACTAACCCCGGCAGCTTTGGCTTCCTGGATCAGGGCAGACAAAATATCGCTGCCGGCAGCCAAGGTTTCCAAAAAGCGCTCTTCCTCGGTACGGATAACCCGCAAAACGTGCTCGCTTTTTGGCTGCAGCTCCGGGTAAGCATCTTTCATTTGATTTATTACCGCCCGGGCAACTTTATACAGGAAAGGCTCGTGTACTCCCAGCACCCGGCCAAACCGAACCGCCCGGCGCAACAGGCGGCGAATCACATAACCCCGCCCCTCATTGCCCGGCAGCGCACCATCGCTCACCGCAAAGGTAACAGCCCGGCAGTGATCGGCAATTACTTTTAAGGCCAGGTCAATTTTGGGATCCTGACCGTATTTTTGCCCTGCCAGGTCGGCGGTGTAATCCATGATTTCCCGGAACAGATCAGTGTCAAAGTTTGATAACACGCCTTGCAGCACCGAAGCAACCCGCTCCAAGCCCATGCCGGTATCAATTCCTTTGTTTTTCAGGGGAGTATAGTTGCCCTCCTCATCCCGGAAAAATTGGATAAACACAAGGTTCCAAATTTCTAAGAAACGGTCGCAATCACAGCCTACCCCACAGTCGGGTGAACCACATCCCCTGGCCTCGCCTAAATCCACATAAATTTCCGAACAGGGGCCACAGGGTCCCACACCAATTTCCCAGAAGTTGGTATCCTTACCCATGCGGACAATACGTTCCGCCGGCACACCTACCACCTTATGCCAGATTTCAAAGGCCTCATCATCATCTAAGTAGATGGTGATCCAAAGTTTTTCTTTGGGCAATTTTAAGTGTTCGGTAACAAATTCCCAGGCCCAGGGAATGGCGCTTTCTTTAAAATAATCGCCAAAGGAGAAATTACCTAACATTTCAAAAAAGGTATGGTGCCGGGCTGTGCGTCCCACCGATTCAATGTCCGGCGTCCGAATACACTTCTGGCAGGTAGTAACTCTTTTGTATTCAGGTACCGCTTGTCCGGTAAAAAAAGGTTTAAAGGGAACCATGCCTGCTGCCGTCCACAAAATACTGGGATCGTTATGGGGAATCAATGAAGCGCTGGGTAAGATTTGGTGCCCACGCTCTTGAAAAAACTTAAGGTACTTTTCTCTTATTTCTTTGCCGGTCATCAATTTTATCTGCCTCCTAATTGCATAAGGCTACAAATTCTTCAAATATTTATATCTTAATGCATAAATTACAGGCGGTCAAGCCAGCCTTTGGCCGCCGCGAAATGCCGGTTAATTAAGTTTTGCCCAGGCAAACGAAACCAGGATACGGGCAATGGCCGCCAAAGGTACCGCCAGCAGCATACCCGCAATACCAAACAGGTGGCCACCCGCCAAAAGGGCAACAATAATGGCCAGGGGATGCAACCCGACACTGTCGCCTAAAATTCTCGGTGAAATAACATTGCCTTCCAACTGTTGAATGACTGTAACTGTTATTACCACCTTTAAGGCCAGCCACTTGGACTGCAGCAGAGCTATGGCTAAGGCCGGTATAGCCCCGATCAGCGGACCGAAGTAAGGTATTAACTCAGCCAGGCCGGCGATAATTCCCAGCATGGTAGCAAAGGGCAAGCCAATAAACAGAAAAGCCAGGCTGGTTAATACTCCTACCAGCAGCACCACCGTCAAGTGCCCCCGGATAAAATTAGCAAAAACAAGGTCAACTTGTTTAGCCAGACAGAGAACATCCCCTTTCCACTCGCCCGGCACCTGGGCCACAGCCCATTTCTTAATCATTTCCAAGTCTTTCATAATGTAAAATGCCAATACAGGCGCCAGGGCAAAATTAAGCAAGTTTCCCAACAGGGCCATTAAAAAGTCCATAGCTTGGCGGACCACACCCACCAGTTTTAATTCTGCCCAGCGAATCCGTTCGTCCACAACCTGGTGTACCCCGGGCGGCACAGTACTGTTATCAAATCTTTGCTGGAAATGCTGCACCATGCCTTCCACCTGGTCGGTATATGCGGGAATATTTTCCACAAAAACTTCTAATTGGTTAACCATCCTTGGCACTCCGTACATAAACAGGCCGGTTACTACAATAATAACCCCCAGGTATAGGATAAGAATAGCTGCTACCCTGGAAGCGCCTCTTTTTTCCATACGGCCTACTACAGGATTTAACAGATAGACCAAAACTACCGCCAGAATGAAGGGTAAACAAAGCTTACGCACCAAATATAAGAAATAAACTAACAGCCCTCCCAATAAAGCGAGAAAAACATAGCGATAGGTGCGTTTTTCCTTCCACCAAGTCATAACTGCCTCCCCATACCAAAAAAGTGAGGACCTGTGTCCCCACTCATGTTTTACTTAATCATATCGCTTACTCTCTTTGACATACCCTTCATCATTTTTTGAGCCCGCCGCCCGGCTTTTTGAGTAGAAGCCAAAAACATACGTTCAGGCTTTCTTTGTGGTCTTAAAACCATGCCAAGGGCTGCTCCCAATAGGCTGCCGGTAATCACACCCCTCCAAAACTTCATCTGCTTTCACCCCCAAATTTTTAATATAAAGCTGTGTTATGCGGGTCAAAGGCAACCAAACTACCGTCCTCAGCCACTTCAAATATATCGACGCCTTCCTTATTCATGCGGAATTCCACACAGCAATCCCAGCAATAAAATTGGTCAATGCCCACTTTGCCGGTGGCTTTCCCGCCACAAACCGGACAATTCACAACCGGTTCCTCCTTGTACTTGGGATTTAACTGTTCCATATTATTACCCGAATGCCCGGTAAAAATGCGTCTGGCATTAAAACCTCGCCGTTCTTAAAATCTTTTTACAAAGAATTAGCAATGGCGTGCCACCTTTAATATAACCTTAGTATCCTCTTTACAGGGGCAATTTATAATAGGGTAAACAACACTTGCGGGGTGTGACATGTTAAACGTTTCAGCGATGTTTGATTGGTCGGTTTCCGTTGCCGCAAAGTGCATTTCGTCCTTGCCGCTTCCTGTAGAGTGGGTCAGAGGGACCGGCAGCACACACCCTTTTATCAATGAACAAGCCCGCATCATCTTATTGAACGACGGTTATAAACAGGCTGCCCATTTTTTTGATATGTTTGCCCACCAGTTAGACAACGGCGTGGTATGGGTAGATTACGGTTTGCAGAGCGCCTGTCACCTTTACGATCCGGACAGCCGGTCCGGTATGTGGCACTGGCCCAGTGCGGCAGAAAAATGCAGTGAATTTTATCGCAAAGCATTAAAACTTTGGCACAGCCAAAAACACGCCCGGGCCATGTTTTATCTTGGGGCAGCCTTGCATTTGATCCAAGATGTTTGTGTGCCACATCATGCCACCTGCCACCTCTTTAACGGTCATATGGCATATGAAAACTGGGTGGAAAACAGAAAATCTCATTATCCGGCTGAAAATGGCGGTATTTACCATATTTCCCGCCATCCGCAGGAATGGATCGCCGAGAATGCCAAATTAGCTAAACAATACTTCCACCTGGTTAGCAGGGGCAATACGGAAGATTATCACCGGGCAACCGACGTCCTGTTACCCAGAGCCCAGCAAACCACTGCCGGGTTTTTATTGCATTTCTACAACCAGATATAAACCTGCAGGAAAGGCCATGCAAAAACCCCTTGTGCAATCACAAGGGGTTGGGAGAAAAATCAGCTTGTTTTTAATACTTTTTCAATGGTCCCGCCGCCCACCAGATAATCATCCTGATAGTAAACCACAGCCTGACCGGGAGTAATAGATCGCTGGGGATATTTAAAGGTTACTTTTACCAGCCCTTCTTCTGCCGGCTGGATTATCGCCGGCGAAGGCCGGCTGTTGTAGCGAACCTGGGCAGCCACTTCCCGGGGACCGGTTAGTTTATCAAATAAAATAAAATTATTGTCTGCAGCAAGCAGCTCACTGCCCCAGATGGCATGTTCGGGGCCTACGGTAATAGTATTTTGTTCCGCATCAATGTCTACCACATAAACCCGTTCTCCGGTGGCCAGACCCAAGCCCCGCCGCTGGCCGATGGTATAAAAGGGAATTCCTTTATGCCGGCCAATTACCCGGCCCTGCAAATCAAGGAAAGGACCCGGTTCTATAGCGTGTTTGGCCCGTTCGTCCAGGAAGTTGCGATAGTTGTTATCATGTACAAAACAAATTTCCTGGCTTTCCGGCTTGGCATAGGTGGGCAGTCCCCACTGCCGGGCCATTTGCCGCACCTGCTCTTTGCTGTAATCTGCCAGCGGCATCAGGGTATGGGCAATTTGATCCTGGGTAAAACCATACAGCACATAGGTTTGATCCTTTTTGTCATCCCGCGCCTTGCGGACAGTGTAGCGTCCGTATGCTTCGCTGTAACCCAGCCTGGCATAATGACCGGTGGCAATATAGTCAAACCCCATTTGGCGGGCTTTATGCAGCAGGGCTTCAAATTTAATAAAACGGTTACAGGCAATACAGGGGTTAGGGGTACGCCCCCGCAGGTATTCGTCCACAAAGTACCGGATCACCTTTTCGGTAAACAAATCCCTGAAGTTCAAAACATAATAGGGAATCCCCAGGATATCCGCCACCCGCCGGGCATCATCCACGGCAGTTAAGGAGCAGCAACCCACATAGTCGCCGTCCACCACTTCCACTGCAGGATCCCAGATTTGCATGGTTACTCCGACAACCTCATAACCCTGTTGCTTTAAAAGGGCGGCGGTGACAGAACTGTCAACCCCGCCGCTCATGGCTGCCATAACTCTTTTTTTGGTTGCCAAAGGCTTCACCTACGCATTTTGTTTTTTGAGGTAGTCTTCAATGGCTGCCTTTAAAGCATCCGCAGCCAGGTTGGAACAGTGCATCTTGGCCGGCGGCAGCCCTTCCAGGGCTTCTGCCACGCTCTTATTGGTAATTTGCAGCGCTTCGTCAAGAGTCTTGCCCATAGCCATTTCGGTTACCATACTGCTGGTGGCCACCGCCGCACCACAGCCGAAGGTTTTAAATTTTATATCTTTAATAATATTATTTTCAACCCGCAGAGTAATTTTCATAATGTCGCCGCAGCTGGGATTGCCAACCTGGCCGACCCCGTCCGGATTCTCAATCTCTCCTACATTGCGGGGATTAGTAAAATGATCCATCACTTTTTCGCTGTACATTAATGAAACCTCCTCATTCCCTTTCTAAAAAAACTAAAATTCATCTGTATCCCCGTGATCATGATGATGGTCTTCCTCATGCACCGTGCAGGTACTGCAGGCACAGGGGTTGCAGCCTTCACCCAGGGGTGACATGGCCCTCAGCCTTTCAATGATGGGTGGCAGTGCCTCCAGGAAGTAATCCACATCTTCTTCGCTGTTGTCTTTACCCATGGTCAGGCGCAATGAACCGTGAGCTACCTCCTTGGAGAGACCGATGGCTGTCAGTACATGGGATGGCTCAAGGGAACCCGATGTGCAGGCAGAACCGCTTGAAATGGCAATACCTTTCATATCCAGCATTAAAAGCATAGACTCGCCCTCAATAAAACGGAAGCAAAAGCTGACATGATTGGGCAGGCGCTCCTTGGGATGGCCTGTTAAGATTGTATGAGGAATTTTCTCCAGCACTTCTGCAATTAAACGGTCACGGTATTTGGATAAACGCTCGGCATCAGCGTACATGCGCTGCATGGCTAATTCAACGGCCTTGCCAAAGCCCACAATGCCGGCCACGTTTTCTGTGCCGGGTCGCCGGCGGCGTTCCTGACCGCCCCCGAACATGATGGGATGCCAGAAGGTACCTTTACGGATATACATGGCTCCAATACCCTTGGGGCCGTAAATTTTATGGGCGGATAAAGTAAGCAAGTCCACCCCCAGCTCATCTACATTTACAGGTATTTTGCCAAAACTTTGCACCGCATCGGTATGGAAAATAATCTTTTTGGCCCGGGCTACTTCACTTATTTCTTTAATTGGCATAATCGTGCCAATCTCATTATTTGCATGCATAACAGTGATCAAGATGGTTTTATCAGTAATGGCCTCCGCCACTTGTCGGGCGGTTACCCTGCCATATTCATCGGGCGGTAATACAGTAACCGAAAAACCTTCCCTTTCTAACTGCTTACAGCAATTAAGTACCGCACTGTGTTCCACGGCAGAGGTAATAATATGGTTTCCCTTATGACGATTAGCATAAGCCACCCCGCGGATAGCCATATTGTCCGCCTCAGTGCCCGAACCGGTAAAAGCAATTTCCCCCACACTGGCAGCGCCAATGGCTTCCGCTACCTGCTGCCTGGCTTTTTCAACCGCTTTGCGTGCCTCTCGGCCAAAGGCATGGATGCTGGAGGGATTGCCAAAATGTTCTGTCAGGTAGTGCATCATTACTTCTGCCACAGCCGGATCCACCGGGGTTGTGGCCGAGTGATCAAAGTAAACTTTCCTCATAAGCTTCCTCCTTAATGTTTGTGGTAAGCATTGCTGGTTATGAATCCAATTTTTTCTGCGCATCCCGGCACATGTCTTCCAGGGTAATGGAGTCCAATACTTCCGCGATGCTGTCGCGAACCCTGGCCCAGATAACTCTTGAAATACAGCAGTCGATTTTATCGCAGGACGCCGGTTCATGCTCGCTGACGCACTCCAGCGGGGCAATGGGACCCTCCAGGGCCCGCACCACATCTCCTACTTTTATTGCTGAAGGAGGTTTCGCCAGGATATATCCCCCCTGGGCGCCCCGGACACTTTTGACCAGGCCAACCTTGCGCAACACAGCTATCAGCTGCTCTAAATAATTCTCGGATATGCCTTGCCGCTCGGCCACTGTTTTTAAGGGGATTGGCTCGGACCCGTAATGCATGGCCAAATCAAACATCGCCTTAAGTCCATAGTGTCCCTTGGTGGACAGCCGCAAACAACATCCCCCCTTGCTAATCCCAAGTAAATTACTCGGGTTTTGGTGATATGTTACCATGCTAACAAGGTGGCTGTCAATTGTTAAATCCGACTGAATTACTCAAGATTAAAACAGAGAAAGCCTAACATAAGAATAAATACCACCGCTAGGGTGGTACTATGCAGAAATGCTATAATATTTTGTTTAGCTTATGCCCTGTTGTCCATTCCCAGTATATCCCGTACCACAGCACCGGCCAGCACCAGGCCGGCAGCTGCCGGAACAAAAGAAATACTGCCCGGCGCCAGTGAATGTCCGCCGCCTGGTTCATCCGGCGAACCGGCAGCAGACTTGGTCACTTTAACCCTGGGTGGCACCGGCTGCTCCGGCGAGTATACCACCTTAACCCCACCGGTAATGTCCCATTTGCGCAGCTCCCGGCGGATCACTCTGGCCAGAGGATCCACCGAAGTTTGCGAGATATCCGCCACCCGGAAAGCAGCCGGATCAAGTTTGTTGCCCGCTCCCATGCTGGAGATAACCGGAATATTGTGCCTGTAACATCGCCTGATAATATCTAATTTGCCTGTAATATTGTCTATGGCATCCACCACATAAGAATACCGGGAGCTGATCAAACCTTCTCCTGCCTCCGGTGTGTAAAATTGCCGCAGGGGAATAACGGTGGCTTGGGGATTAATCAGTTGAACCCTGGCCGCCATGAGGTCTACCTTGTACCGGCCAATGGTATTGTCCAGCGCATGCAGTTGGCGGTTAATGTTGGTAATATCTACCGTATCATAATCCACCAGTGTCAACTCACCTACGCCCGCCCTGGCCAGAGCTTCCACCGCGTAAGAACCTACACCTCCGACCCCGAAAACAAGCACCCGGGCAGCTGCCAGTTTAGCTACCCCCGCTTCACCGATCAACATAGCTGTTCTGGAAAATCTGTGCTGTTGCACGCTAACCTCCCAAAAATTAAATATTAGCAAACTGTTGTCAAATCTGCCGGCGGCTTTTATGGGAACGACTGATCCGGCCGGCTAAACACAGGAAATGTAACCCAAAAAACACTGCCTTTGTGCAATTCACTGGTAACCGTAATTTCTGCTTTATGTTGATGCGCAATCCATTTGGCAATGGATAAGCCTAATCCGGTACCGCCCACCGATCTGGACTGATCAGCACGATAGAATCGCTCAAAAATGCGGTCCAGTTCGTCCGGCCCAATGCCGATACCGGTGTCTTTAACCGCCACCTTTACAACGTCACCGCTGCATTCAGCCGACAGTTCCACCACACCCGTGGGGGGGGTGAATTTAATGGCGTTATCCAATAGTATAAGTAACATTTGCTTAACATAATCAGGGTCAGCCAGGATACGGATATTTTCACAAGACGGCCGGCAGCTTATTTTAAAGTTGAGGGAACCGGCCAGAATTTTGGCCTGCCTGCCCACCTGCTCAATTATTTGCTGTACCGGCAAAGGCTTTAATGACAGGGTAAAACCTGCATCCGCCCGGGCCAATACCAGCATGTCCGAAACCAGCCGGCTCATTCGCTCTGCTTCGGAAGCAATATCCGCCAAGGCCTCCTGCCGGACAGCCGGCTGGTCATCACCCATCTTCCTTAGTAAATCAACATTTCCCCGGATCGTTGTTAAAGGGGTTTTTAATTCATGGGACACATCTGCTACAAAGCGGCGCTGGGCAGCATGGGATGCTTCCAGTTCCCGGTAAGCGGTTGCCAAACTGTCCAGCATGCCGTTCAGAGTAGCCGCCAACCGCCCCAGTTCATCAGCCGGTCCTTCCCAATTAATGCGCTGTTGGAGATTTAATTCCTGACGAATCAGATCGGCTGTTTTTGTAATTTCTTCCACCGGGCGCAAGGCTGTGCGGGCTAACCACCAGCCCAGTGAACCGGCTGCGCCAATCATCAGGCCGCTCAACAGCCACAGCAACCATTTTAGCCTGTTAAGAGCAGCCTGGATGCCGGAAAAAGGCTGCCCCACCTGAAGCAGGCCCACCACACGTTGTTCTGCCATTAACGGATAGTTGTAGGTGCGAATCCTCTGGCCGTCCACCTGCAGCCACTCGTAAAAACTTTGTCCCCCGGCGGCCAGCTGTAGAGTATCTTCACTTAAAGGCAACACCTGCTGGGACAGGTTGCTGGACTTGGCCACCAGGCGCCCGTAAGAATCCACCACTTGCAGGTAGGTATTAGGGTAGCCAAACACATCCACATCCGGCAGTACAATCTGCTGCCGGCTAAACCAGTTGGGCCCCACCACTTTGACGGAACGCACCACCGCCACAGCCCGTCCCGCCAGTTCCCTGTCAATTTCCTGCACCATGCTGTAAGAAAGAAATGTATACAGAATCAAAGAGAAGGCAATCAGGGTTAAGCTCACTACCGCACTGTACCATAAAGTTAGTTTAAGCCGGATAGTCATGTGGCCTGCTCCCTTAGCACATAACCCACTCCCCGCACCGTGTGGATGAGCCTGGGTCCGTACTCTTCCAACTTTTGGCGCAGCATATTTATGTAAACTTCCACCAGGTTGGAATTGCCGGTATAGTCCAATCCCCACACCTTGTCAATGATCTGATCTCTGGTTAATACCTGGTTAGCGTGGCTTAATAATAAGTATAACAGGTCAAATTCCCTGGCGGTGAGGCATAAAGGGCGGCCGGCCCGCCGCACCTCCCTGGTTTCCGGGTCCAGTTTCAGGCCAGAAAACTGTATAACTCTGCCCTGATTGCCCTGCCGGCGCAGCAGTGCCTGGATACGGGCCAGCAGCTCTGCCAGAGCAAAGGGCTTGCCCAGGTAATCGTCAGCCCCCAGGTTAAGACCCTTTACTTTGCTTTCCACCTCATCCCTGGCGCTGAGAATGAGGATCGGTATGACGTTTTCTTGGCGAAATCGTTGACAGATTTCCCAACCGTCCGGCCCTGGCAGCATGATGTCCAGTATCAACAAATCCGGCGGATTGTCTTTAGCCATCGCCAGCCCGGTATAGCCGTCGTTGGCCACCTCAACCCGGTATCCTTCGTAAGTCAGCGCCCGTTGCAGCATGGCTGTAATTTTTGGGTCATCATCAATAACCAAAATCCTGGCGCCCATATTTTTCCCCCGCTTTATTTAGAAAACCGTTAAATTTTTTTGCTGCTTTTATCTCCTATTATCACCTGCACTTCTCTGCTTTGTCCAGACCGAACAACCAGCAGGGTTACTTTTTGTCCCGGCCGGCTTTGGTCCACTGAATCAATTAGCTCCTGAGGGGTGGTTAAAAGTTTGCCGTTAAATTGTAAAATAATGTCGCCGGGTTTTAAACCGGCTGCCATGGCAGGGCTGTCCGGCACCACCCCTACCACCGTCACACCCCGCTGATCCGCAGCAGGTTGAATATTAACCCCGAGATAAGGATGGGCCACCGTGCCTTTGGTAATCAGCTGGTTGTAAACTGACTTGACTGTTGATGAAGGAATGGCAAAACCAATGCCCTGGGCACCGGCATTAACCGCTGTGTTTACTCCCACCACTTCACCGTTTAGGTTGAGCAGCGGCCCGCCGGAGTTGCCCGGGTTAATGGAGGCATCGGTCTGCAAGAGGTTGCGGAAACGCCGGTCGCCAACGTTTACCGGCCTGCCCTTGGCACTGATAACCCCCACCGTTACTGTATGGTCCAGGCCGTAAGGATTGCCAATGGCAATCACCCAGTCACCTGCCTCAATGCTTTCTGAACTGCCAAACTTCAAGGTTGGCAATGGGCCGGCCGGGTTAATCTTTAGCACCGCTAAATCTGACTCTTGGTCAAACCCCACTACTTTGGCTTGATACTGTTTGTTGGTGGCCAGTGTTACCTGAATCTGGCTGGCTCCTTCAATAACATGGTAATTAGTTACAATATATCCGTCTTCGGAAACAATAAAGCCGGAACCCAGGCCGGTTTGCACCTGTGTTCGAGGTATCCCTTGCATACCGAAAAACTGTCTGAAAAAGGGATCATTGAGAAATGGGGTCAGCTGAACCTGCGACTGAACTACTGTTTCAATTTTTACTACTGCCGGTGCGGTTTGCTTCACCACTGCCGAAATATTGGCGGGTCTGATATAACCCTGTTCCGCCAGAGCCGGCTTGTTGCCCAGCGCTATTAAATGTTGCCGGTTGCTGGACCAGTGCAATCCCACAACCACCAGTAAAATCATCAATAGGCTTTTGACCAGTAAAATAATGAATGGCTTGGCTAATCTTTCAGCCGGTGCTTTCATAAGCATCTCTCCTCCCGTATGTTTTTACCGGTGATTATAAAAGGTAAAGCTTAAAGGAACCTTAAAAACAAAAAAAACATCTCAAAAGAGATGTTCCTGAGTGTCGACAAAACATTAACTGCGGTTTATGATTTCCTTAGCTCCGGTCTGCGCACCGACAGCACTATGATTCGCTACGGTCGCCCTTGGGGTCGCCTCAACCGGGCCATCCTGGCCCGGTTCGGCCGGCTCCCACGTCCTGTGGGGGCCGGCGGGATTTATGCAAATAAAAAGGAAACCCCACCATGCCGTGTTTATACCCAAAGTTTTTTGAACCTGTTCTCCAACAGGTGGGTGCCCTTCCGCAATTTCCTGTTTCCTTATGCCGGTAAGGTCTACATTCCCTTGCGTGAAACCGGGCTCCCTATTTCTTCAATGTTGGCTCAAAACTTCAGGTTACACACGCACAAAGCAGGGCAATGTGCAAGTGGTTATATTTAATCATTATGTTAACATAGCGTCAATAAATTCGCAAGTCCTGCCGCATTCCCTGATCCAACCTGATTTTCCCACAGTATCCTCGCTACATCTTATTGGGCCGTGCTGTTTTTCGTTACTGCGGTACTGCGAATATGCAGTTCGGCCAGTTGAGCCGGGTCTACCAGATCAGGTGCCTGCGTCATCAAGCAGGTGGCACTGGCTGTTTTGGGGAAAGCAATCACGTCACGAATGCTTTCTTTACCGGCCAGCAGCATCACCAAGCGGTCAAAACCGAAAGCTATGCCGCCATGGGGAGGCGCCCCGTATTCAAAGGCTTCCAGCATAAAACCAAATTTTTCCCTGGCCTCCTCGGCACTGAGGCCCAGTGCTTTAAACATTAATTCCTGGACATCCCGGCGGTGTATGCGAATACTGCCGCCGCCTACCTCCACTCCGTTCAAGACCATATCATAGGCTTTGGCCCGCACTTTTCCCGGATCACTCTCCAGCAGCGGCAGATCCTCCTCTACCGGTGAGGTAAAGGGATGGTGCATGGCAAAATAGCGCCCCTCGGCCGGATCGTATTCCAACAGCGGAAAATCAGTAACCCAGAGGAAATTCCACACACCCTGGGGAATCAGGTTTAGGCGTTCCGCCAGGTGTACCCGCAGGGCCCCCAGGGAAGCTGCCACAACCGACGGCCGGTCGGCCACAAACAGCAGCAGGTCACCCGGTTGTGCCTCCAGCTTATCCATAATAGCCGCTGTTTCTTCCGGCGTAAAAAACTTGGCAATGGGCGATTTCACCGATCCGTCTTCATTTATAATAAAATAGGCTAAGCCTTTAGCTTTATAAACGGCCGCAAAGGCGGTCAAATCGTCGATATCCTTGCGGGAAAAACCGCCGCAGCCTTTGGCGTTGATACCTTTTATCTGACCGCCGCCGGCAGCAACGCTGTGGAAGACCTTAAACCCGCACCCGGCGGCAATGGGTGTAATATCCTTCAGCTCCAGGCCAAAACGGGTGTCCGGCTTATCAGAACCAAAGCGTTCCATGGCTTCCCGGTAAGAAAGACGCGGGAAAGGGGTAGTAATTGTCAAGCCGACGGTATCCCGGCAAACCCGGGCAATCATTTGTTCCATCAGCCCCATAACATCCTCGGTGTCCACAAAAGACATTTCCAGGTCAATCTGGGTAAATTCCGGCTGGCGATCCGCCCGCAGATCCTCATCCCGAAAACACCGGACAATTTGAAAATAACGTTCCATACCGGCCAGCATTAAAATTTGCTTAAACAGCTGGGGGGACTGAGGCAGCGCATAAAACTTGCCGGGATTAACCCGGCTGGGCACCAGATAATCACGGGCCCCTTCCGGGGTGCTTTTAGTCAGCATGGGCGTCTCAATTTCCCAAAAACCATGCTGGTCCAGGAAATCCCGCACGCTTTTAGCCGCCCGGTGACGCAGCATCATGGCCCGCTGCATTTCCGGCCGCCGCAAATCAAGATAACGGTAACGCAAGCGCAGGTTCTCGTCTACATCTATGTTATCCTCAATATAAAAAGGTGGTGTTTTGGCCCGGTTAAGCACCCGCAGGGTGTGGGCATAAACCTCTACATCCCCGGTGGCCATATTGGGGTTGGCCGTGCCTGCCGGACGGGCTGTTACTTTGCCTGCCACCGCCAGGACGTACTCATTTCTGACGCCTTCCGCCTTTTTAAAAGCCTCTTCATTCACTTCCGGGCTGAAAACCACCTGGACAATGCCGGCACGGTCCCGTAAGTCTACAAAAATCAACCCGCCGTGGTCCCGGCGTCTTTGCACCCACCCCATCAGTACTACTTCTTGACCCTCATGCTGTTTCCTCAGGTCACCGCAATAACAGGTGCGATGTAATCCATGCATCGATTCAGACATCTTTTATTACCCCCATTGCTAAAACTGCAGTATAAGTATAAATTATCTTAAAGCATTAAGAAAAATATTGCAGATTGTCTATGCCTTCGCTCATCAAGTACTGCTGCCGGCTTCGACAAGTCACCGGCAGAGCTAGTAAAACCGCCTTATGCCAAAAACTCAGGAGGCCGTCCTGGCTTTTATATATGCTACCGTTTCGCCCAGGGCCACCTCTTGTTGTGTCCCGGCCTGCATATCCCGGATCACTACAACTCCCCGGGCCGCTTCCTCGTCGCCCAGGATAACCACCAGCCTGGCCTCCAGCTTGCCGGCGTACTTCATTTGTGCTTTCAAGCTGCGGTTCAGATAATCTTTTTCAGCAGCAATCCCCTGGCGGCGCAGCTGCTGCAACAGTTCAAAAGCCTGTTTGTCAACCTCACGGCCTACCGTAGCAATAAACACCGCCGGTCTTATGTTAACAGGAAAGTCAATGCCCTGGTTGGCTGCCGTCAGCAAAATACGCTCCAAGCCCAGCGCAAAACCAATGCCCGGCGTTGGCGGCCCGCCGCATTCTTCAATTAACCCGTTGTAGCGGCCGCCACCCCCAACCGAACTCTGGGCGCCAATATCCCGGGCCATAATTTCAAAGGCAGTACGGGTATAATAGTCCAATCCCCTGACCAGCCGGTTATTTAAGACATATTTAACCCCGGCCGCATCCAGGTAAGATTTAACCTGCTCAAAATGAGCCGCACAGGGATCACAAAGGGCATCCAGCGGCGTGGGAGCCTGGCGGCCGATGACCTGGCATTTTTCATTTTTACAATCCAATATGCGCAGCGGATTTTTCTCGAAGCGGCCCTGACAGTTGGGGCATAAATTGGCCAGCTGAGGGCGGAAATACTGCCGCAGCTGTTCTCTTAAAACCGGCCGGCAGTCCGGACAGCCGACACTGTTAAGGTGCAGCTCGAGATCCTGAAGACCCACTCGGCTGTAAATATCCATCGCCATAGCAATAACTTCTGCGTCTATCGCCGGGCTGTCAGAACCAAACACTTCCACGCCAAACTGGTGAAACTGGCGATAGCGCCCGGCCTGGGGCCGATCATAGCGAAACATCGGGCCAATATAAAATAATTTAATGGGTTGCGGCAGTGCGTACAGCTTATTTTCCACATAGGCCCGTACGGTAGCGGCCGTTCCCTCCGGCCGCAGTGTCAGGCTGCGGTGGCCCCGGTCGGTAAAGGTATACATTTCCTTTTCTACAATGTCGGTAGTTTCTCCCACACCCCGGGCAAACAGTTCGGTATGTTCAAATAGGGGTGTCCTGATCTCGCCGTAGCCATATTCCCGGCATACTTGCCGGACTAGTTCCTCCAGGTACTGCCACTTTTCGACTTCGCCCGGCAAAATATCGTTAGTACCTCGCGGCCTGGTTGTTAACACAAAGAAACCTCCTTGCCATTGTGCCATTTGCCAATAGCACTGTTTTCCAAAAACAAACTCCCGCCCCCGGGCATGCCGCAGCATCGCCAGGGACGGGAGGATTTTCCCGTGGTGCCACCCTGATTGAACTTCATAGTTCCTCTCAAGTCAACGATAACGGCGTTGTTCCGTACCGGCCTACCGGGACATTATCCTTTCGGGGGTAACTCTCGGGTGTTCTTCAGCTAAAGTTCTTGCAGAGAAGCTTACAGTCCGGGGCTTCTCCTCCCTGGGCAAGGTTTCTCAAGCCTACTCTCCCGATCATAGATTTATCCTTATAAACCTGAACATTATTGTATGCAATAGAACGAAATTTGTCAATGTGGCAGGTTTACCCTGCTTTTTCAACTGTTAAAAAATGGTGGCGGGTGCTATAATATAAAAGTATCAGCGGCGCCTTTGGCCCCGGATACTGGGAAATAAAAAGAGGTGACTTTTATGATCACAAAAGAACTGGTAGAAAGAATCAACGCGCTGGCCCGTAAGCAGCGAACCGCCGGGCTGACCCCGGAGGAAAAGGAAGAACAGCACCGGCTGCGCCGGCAGTATCTTAAAGGTATTCGCGGTCAGGTAATCAACGCTTTAAACAATATTAAATTTGTTGAAGATGAGGGCTCTTGCAGTTGCGGTCAATCCCACCGGCAGCATACACACCGGCTGCCCCGGGGCAAGCAAGGCAGTTGCGGTTGCAACTGCCATCAGCATGAGCCAAAGGATCCCATACATTAGTATAAAGAACGGAGGCAAACATGCTGAAAACCATTCTGTTTGATTTAGACGGCACATTACTGCCAATGGACTTGTCCAGCTTTCTGACAAGTTATTTTAACGGCCTGGCCAGGATATGTTCTCACATTGCGGAGCCCCCGGTGTTGCATAAACATATCATGGCTGCCACTGCGGCTATGATACGGGATACCCGCCCGCACAAAACCAATCAAGAGGTTTTCCTGGAGGATTTTACCCCCCGTTTTAACCTGCCTGCCGAGGAATTGATGGCTTTATTTGATAACTACTATCAGGGTGATTTTAAAAACTTGATTCACTGTACCGCTCCCACTCCTTTAGCCAGGCAAATTTGCCTGCATCTGCTGGATAAAGGCTACCGGCTGGTGCTGGCCACCAACCCTATTTTCCCCCGTGTGGCCACCGCCCAACGGATGCAATGGGCCGGTATTGCTGATCTGCCCTGGGCTTTGGTCACCACCTATGAACACTGTCACTATTGCAAACCCAACCCCGAGTACTACCGGGAAGTTTTAGAAAAGGTGGGCGCCCGGCCGTCCGAAACCCTGATGGTAGGCAACGATACAAGAGAAGATTTAGCGGCAGCCAAATTGGGTATTAAAACCTACCTGGTAACTGATTATTTGATCGATCATGGTGATCCCGACTACCGGGCGGACTTCACCGGACGTCTGGAAGATTTCATGGAATTTGCCAAAAAACTGCCTCCGGCAACAAGCTAATGATATGATTTTGTCATTTCTTTTTTATGTTTTTTTAAACAATGCCTGGTAAGATAGCAACTTGAGATACTATTTTTCCAAGGAGTGGTTACCATGGGAGAGGCAATTTTTCGTCAACAGCGCAACGGCTTGTATGCCGTAAACATTGTTTTCCCCGGCGGCATCCTGACGCCGGAACAATTTATGGGACTGGCCGAAGCGGCCCGGGACTGCGGTGTGTGGCGGCTTAAATGCGGCGTTCGACAAACTTTGATTGCTGTTTTAGAACAAGATAAAATTCCTCAATTAGTTAAGAAAATTGAGGCCCTTGGGTTGCAGGTGGCTCCTTTCGGCAACAAAGTGCGCAGTGTTAAAGCCTGTCCGGGAGGTGCTGAACTCTGCCCCAGGACACTGGGCCCGGCTCTCGAGCTGGGCATGGAGTTGCAGGAGCGTTATCTGGGACAGGATGTTCCCAAGGATTTTAAAATTTCCACCGCCGGCTGCCAGCGGGGATGCACCGAACCATATTGCGCTGATCTGGGCTTAATCGCCAAAGGTTCGGACAGGTTTGATATTGTGATCGGCGGTCGGGGTGCCACCGGCAAGCCTATACATGGTGTGATCATAGCAAACGATGTAGCCAAGTCTAAAGTTTTTGCGGTGGTTGATTTTGTTTTGGAAAATTACCGCCGCCTGGCCCAACCCCATGAACGGCTGTGCAAAACCATTGAACGGCTGGGCAGCCAACCCTTTACGCCGCCCCGGGAATTGTATTTCACCAACAATGCCCAGCCGGACGAGTTTGCCGCTTTTCTTTTTGGTTAATTAGAAAGGAGTAAAAGCTGTGACTGTTAGCCGTACCTCAGACATTGATTTTCATGAATTAAGGAATTTGCTGAATGATTTTTGCCGGGACTGTGATCTTTTTAACACCGGCCAATGCAAAGAGGCCACCTGCCTGATCGGTTTTGCTAAAAAAGTTATAAATTTTGCGGAGCAGAAAGGTGTTCTGGATATCCCGGGCGCCAGCAACCTGATCCCTAAAAACGACTTCAAACCGTACTATCAAGACCAAATCTCCCGGGCCATTGCGGCCAGCTGCAAACTTTGCCGGGAATGCCGGGACAATCATTCCTCTGATTGTGTCGTATCCCTGGTTCGCACCTCCCTGGAGAGCGCCGTGCTGCAAGAACAAATTGATTACCCCGGCAGCGTATTTATGTATTTAGCTAAAGTAAAACAACAAAACGATGAACTTTCCGGCCAGATTGCCAACCACTTAACCGGTAAAAAAACGCCGTAGTATTTGTTGTTGTGTTTCAAACTGTCAACCGTTCTGGTCGGCGGTTTAACCTTTGACTACAACTAACGCCGCAGTCTTTGCTGCGGCGTTGTATTTTAGGAGGTAACTATGATACGTTTGTTATGGGTAATCTCGGCCTGGCTGATGCTGTCCTGGCCTTGGCCGGCTTTTGCTCAGCCGACCACAGCCACTGAACCGGCAGTTACCGTTGACGGTTTACCGATAAATTCTGATTGCAAGCCGGTGCTCCACAACAACCGCAGCCTGGTACCCTTGCGAGCCCTGGCCGAGGCTATTAACGTACAGCTAAGCTGGGACAAGCAAACGCAAACCATCCGGGCAGCCGACGCCAATAATACCATAACCTTACAAATAGGCAACAGAACAGCTGTGCGCAACGGCATACCCCTTTCAATGGACGTGCCACCGCAAATCGTCAACGGCAGAACCCTCGTCCCCTTGCGTTTTTTTAGTGAGGCTTTTAGCTGTCGGGTTGCCTGGCAGCCCTCTGAAAATTTAATCCAAATTTTTTCGCCGCCCCAGGCTATGGAGGTAATTGGCTTTTATGCGCTGGGTGACCGGCAAACCAGCAGTTGGACCAATCTTTTTGGCCAACCTTTTCCCGCCGCCGCTACCGGCAATACCGATATTGTCAGTACCCTGGCCCTGGGTTGGTACAGTTTAGACCGGGCAGGCAACCTGCTTACCAAAAGCGCCGGCGGCTGGCAGCAACCCGCGGATTTCCGGCTGGTATTGGATAAAGCAGCCGCTTACAAGTTAAGAACACAAATGGTGATTCATATGACTGATGCCGATGGTTCCCTCACCGGCTTGTTAACTGACCGGCATGCCGTGGAAAAGGCTGTTGCCTCTATCGTTGAGGAAGCCGGCATCTACCAGGGTGTAAATATAGACTTTGAAGGATTGGGCTGGCAGGATACCTCTTTAACTGAGACCAGAAACAATTTTACCAACTTTGTCACGCTGTTGTCGCAGCGCCTGCAGGCAGCAAATCGCACCTTAACCCTCACCCTGCATGCACCCAACAGCGTTTACCGGGGATACGATTATCAGAAATTGGGCCAATTAGCGGATGAAATAATTATTATGGCCCATGATTACGGAAGCAAACCGGAACCGCTTGATCTGGTTAACCAGGCCGTCAGTTTGGCCTGCCAAGCAGTGCCGCCGGAGAAAATTATCCTGGCTGTTTCTGTCCCCAGCGAAACAGCCGCCAGCCTGGTCAGCAAAGTGGGTATCGCCAAACGGCATCAGCTTAAAGGTATTTCTCTTTGGCGGTTGGGCTTGTTAAACCAGGATATGTGGTTTTCCCTGAGAACCTGTATCATCCCCCGACAATAACTTTTATTCAGTGACCAAACAACATAAACAGATGCCGGTCAGGAAATGATACTGGCAAAACACTGCAGAAAGGATGAACCGTATGTCTGGCAGCAAAAAAAAGGCCGGGCCAAGCAAACCTCAAGCAGCCCCCGGCATGCGTGATTTTCTGGCAGAGAAGGCCGGCCCGGAAGATATTAAAAGAGGTCAGTTTACCAGGGTGACTACCCTTTCCTACGATGAAACTCATTAAATTAACAATTTTTATGCATTTCAAACTATATTAATGTTTAAAGGATTTTTTTTTGCCTGCGGGAATTAGCTATTTAGGATTTTAATAGAGTACACATGTTAACCGGGAGTGATTTGTTTTGAAAATTGGGGTTATCAGTGATACCCACGGCAGCTTGTTATATTTTGAGAAAGCTTTGCAAGCCCTGGGCAGTGTGGATTTAATCATTCATGGGGGAGACGTTTTATATCACGGTCCCAGGAATCCCCTGCCGCCAGGTTATGCACCCAAGGATCTGGCGGAAAAAATCAATTCTTTAAGCAACCTGATTTTCGTCAGGGGCAACTGTGATGCTGATGTAGATCAAATGATGATCCGGCATCCCTTGCAAAGCCCCTATGTTGTTATGCAATTGGGTAATCGCAAAATCCTGGCTGTCCACGGCTATACCCGGGAAAAACAACAGTATTTACAAATGGCCAAAGATTTTCAGGCAGATTTGTTGATTTGCGGTCATACCCATGTTAAAGAGCTGGTGCGAGACGAAAATTTAATTATCTTAAATCCCGGCAGTACTGCTTTACCTAAAGACGGCACTCATTCCGCAGCGATAATTGATGATCATGTTGTTAAGCTGATTAATATTGACAGCTGTGAGGTGCTGCAGGAGTTATCTCTGGCTGAGTAAGAAAACCGTCAAAAAATTTTAAACGCCACCGCTTCGGCTGGTGGCGTTTCAGACTGTAGACAAAGGTTGTAATACAAAGAGAGGCGGTTTTATGATCCCCTGTCGGCGACTTGTCGAAGCACCGGTAACAGCACTTGATGAGCGAAAGGAGCCCTTGGGGTGGCGCCCACAGGACGTGGGCGCCAGCCGAACCGGACCAGGATGGCCCGTTTGAGGCGACCCCAAGGGCGACCGGAGCGAATCATAGTGCTGTCGGTGCGCAGACCGGAGCCAAAGGGGATCATAAACCACCGATAAGGTTTGTCGACACTTTGAAACGCCACCGCTTCGGCTGGTGGCGTTTAATGTTTATAAAAATGGATTATGTCTTTTTTCTGCCCCGATGGTAGAAGCGGGGCCATGACCGGGGTAAATTCCGGTATCTTCCGGCAACGTCAGCAATTTACTTTGAATAGACTTAATCAGTGTGTCGTGACTGCCCCCGGGGAAGTCACTGCGTCCGACAGAGCCGGCAAACAAGGTGTCACCGGTAAACAGGACCTGGCCGGCTTTAAGACAGATGCCGCCCGGTGTATGGCCGGGTGTGTGGAGCACAGACAAGGTAATGGTTCCCACCTCAATGGTATCGCCGTCCGCCAACAGGCGGTCGGCAGGCTTAAATGACAGCTGTGTCCCCAGCCAGGCCGATAAATTGCGGGCCGGGTCAGTTAACATTTCGCCGTCCTGGCTGTGAATCAGCACCGGTGCCCCGGTGGCCTTGTTTATTTCTCCCACCGCACCGATATGATCGGCATGGCCATGGGTAAGAACTATAGCCACCGGCTGCCATCCCCCCTGGGCCAACTTGTTTAAAATGCGCTCGGCTTCTTCACCGGGATCCACCACAGCCGCCCGGCGGGTTTTCGGGCAGCCGATGATATAGCAGTTTGCCTCTAATTGACCCACTACTATTGTTTCAATGATCACAGGAACCATCTCCCAGTCAATTTTTAAAAAGTTTTTTGGCTGTCCAACAATAGCGTAACCGGACCGTCGTTAATTATTTCCACCACCATATGTTCTTGAAAAACCCCTGTGGCAGTGGGCAGGCCATGACAAATCAATCTTTGCACAAAGGTCTGGTATAATTCCCGGGCGGCTGCCGGGGGGGCCGCTTCGGAGTAACTGGGCCGGCGTCCCTTGCGGCAGTCGCCGTACAGGGTAAACTGGGATACCGCCAGTACGGCGCCGCCGATATCTTGTACAGAAAGATTCAACTTTCCCTGATCGTCATCAAAAATGCGCAGCCGGCATATTTTATCCGCCAGATAACGGGCATCGTCAGGCGTATCGCCCTGCCCCACACCCAGCAGCACTACCAAGCCGCGGCCAATTTCACCCACCATCTGGTTGTTGACTGTTACAGATCCTCTTTGCACACGCTGAACAACTGCTCGCAAAATGACACCTCCGTTATATAAAACCCGTCGTAAGCTTCTTATTATAACCACAACCGACAGGTAGATACAGGCGCTAACCGGTAGATACCCGCCTGACACCGTAAGTATCCTTAACCTTCTTTATTTTGTTGATCAAAAATTCCAACTGCTCGGTATTGCGTACCTGCAGGGCCAATTCCACGGTAGCCACCCGATCCTTGCGGGTGCGGGCATTAACCCGGCTGGCATTTATTTTTAAATCAAGCAGGACATTTAAAATCTCGTTGAGGAAACCGGCCCGATCCAATCCGGTAATTTCCAGTTTAACCTGAAAGGGTGACTGAAAATCTTTGTCCCAGGCCACTTCCACAATCCTTTCCGGTTCATCCGCCTGAATAGGCCGTAAATTAAAGCAATCCGCCCGGTGGATAGAAACTCCCCTGCCTCTGGTGATATAGCCTACAATAGGATCACCGGGTACCGGGTTGCAGCAGTGGGCTAACCGAATCAGTAAATTGTCAATCCCTTTAACCCGAATGCCCTGGGTAGGCTTGCCCCATTCAGCTGCCTTACTCTCAGCTTTTTTCATCATTTCTTCGGCCAGAGGACGGCGTTCCTTATCGGTGCGGTAATCCTCCCGGATTTTGTTGACAATCTGACTGGGCAGCAGCTGCCCATCCCCGATGGCAGCATATAAGTCATCCACCGCTGACTGAACCAGTTTCCTGGCGTATTCCTGTAATTTTTCGCCCCGTACCAGCTCTAAATCCAGACCCTGTTTGCGGGCTTCCCGTTCCAGGGCATCACGGCCCCGGTTAATGTTTTCTTCCCGTCTTTCTTTCTTAAACCACTGGCGAATACGGTTTTTGGCCTGGGAGGTCTTGACAATGTTTAGCCAATCCCGGCTGGGACCGTTACTGGCTTTTGAGGTTATAATTTCAACAATGTCACCGTTTTTAAGTTTATAATCCAGGGGCACAATACGTCCGTTAACTTTGGCCCCCACTGTACGGTGCCCTACATCGGTGTGAATGCGGTAAGCAAAATCCAACGGCACAGCCCCGGCAGGCAGTTCCATAACATCGCCTTTGGGAGTAAAGACAAATACCGACTGGGAGAACAAATCAATTTTCAGGTTCTCCATAAATTCCCGGGCGTCTCTGGCCTCATGCTGGGCATCCAGCATTTGGCGAATCCAGGCCAGTTTTTTATCAAAATCTTTTTCCCCTTGGGCGCCTTCTTTATACCGCCAGTGAGCGGCAATACCGTATTCTGCCACCCGGTGCATCTCCCAGGTCCGAATTTGAATTTCCACCGGCTCACCGTTAGGCCCAATCACCGTTGTATGCAGAGATTGGTACATATTAGACTTGGGCATGGCAATATAGTCTTTAAAACGACCGGGAATAGGTTTCCAAAGGGTATGAGCAATACCCAGCGCGCCATAGCAGTCTTTGACCGAATTAACCAGTACCCGCACAGCCTGTACATCAAAAATATCCTTTAATTCTTTTTGCTGCTCAATCATTTTTTGATAAATTGAATACAGGTTTTTGGGCCTGCCCTGTATTTCAGCTTTGATGTTAACAGCAGCCAGCTTTTCCGCCAGTTCTTTTATCACACCCTGAATGTATTCCTCACGTTTGGCCCTCGACTTTGCTATTTGTGCCTTCATGCGCTGGTATTGCTCCGGTTCCAGGTAGCGGAAGGATAAATCTTCCAATTCCCATTTTATCTTGTAAATACCCAACCGGTGGGCCATCGGTGCAAAAAAGTGCAGGGTTTCCTCCGCCACTTCTTTTTGCTTGCGCTCTGACTGAAATTGCAAGGTGCGCAAATTATGCAGCCGGTCGGCCAGCTTAATTAAAATAACCCGAATATCTTTGGCCATCGCCAAAAACATTTTACGCAAGTTTTCCGCCTGGCGCTCTTCTTTGGTTTGGTATTGAAGCTTGCCCAGTTTGGTAACCCCGTCTACCATGTTTGCCACTTCTGCACCAAAGTTGTTTTCTATATCCGCCAGGGTAATACCGGTATCTTCCACCACATCGTGCAGCAGGCCGGCTGCCACCGTCTGCACGTCCAACTGCAGTTCCGCTAAAATAATTGAGATGGCCAGCGGATGAACAATGTAATCCTCACCGGAAATCCGTTTTTGGCCCCGGTGGGCATGTTCCGCAAAGTTATAGGCCTTACGGAGGAAAGCAATGTCCGCCGCAGGATTATAAAGCAATACTTTTTGTTCCAGTTCAAACAGTGAAGACATGCTTTCACCTCCCCTCACCTTTATTAAAATAATCTATGCCTCCAACTGCAGCAAGGTGATTAAGGGCAAACCCTTCAGCTTTTCTCTGCCCGCCAGCCCCAGCAGTTCTATCAGGAAAGCCACGCCGGCAATCTCGCCGCCGCATTTTTTAACCAGTTCCACTGCTGCAGCAACCGTACCGCCGGTGGCCAGTACATCATCCACCAAGAGCACCTTCTGCCCTGGCAAAATTGCCCCGGCATGGACTTCCAGAGCATCTGTACCGTATTCCAGGTCGTAGCTGTGACAAAGGGTTTGACCCGGCAGTTTACCTGGTTTTCTAAGCAGCACCACGCCTTTGCCCATAGCGTATGCCAGCGGTGCCCCCAGTACAAACCCTCTGGCCTCCGGACAGGCAACAACATCCGCCTCAAACTGCCGGCACAGCTCTGACAGCTTATCCACCGTCTGACGAAAGGCTGCGGCATCCTGCAACAGGGTAGTAATATCTCTGAAATTTATCCCGGGTTTAGGAAAATCCTTAATTAATCTGATTTTACCGGCTAAATCCATAGCTACTCCTCCTTAAAGTTGCTGCAAAACATTTGCTGTAATTTATCCCCGGCAGCCGCCAGAAAGCGCTGCTGAAAACGCTGGCATGCCTCTTTAATATGTAAGGCTCGATGATAAGTAGGTGAATTTTGCAAATCAGAACGAACCTGGCGGTTAATTTTAAATATATATTGATCAGCCTGTCGGCTGTATTCTAACAAGCCAAGTTCCCGGAAAACAGTCAGTCCTATCTCTGTCGCAAGCCCCGCCGCCCGCGGATAAAATTCCTGCAGGCACTGCTGCAGCTCGCGTTTGCTGACCTGTCCCTGCCCCTGGGAATTAATCTTTAGCCTTAACAACCTGTAAAGGGCCGCCAAGGTTTCCCGTTCGGGCGCCATAGCCCGGATATACTCCCGCCCCTCCGGCGCATGAGATTGGCCGCCCAGCAAAAATACTCGCTTGGCCTGCCAGTGATTTATTTGACACTCTTCCGGATGGTAGGGCAAATGAAAGAATATTACCTGGTCAAAACAAATACCCCCCACAGGCGCCA
The DNA here is from genome assembly GCF_000315365.1 of Desulforamulus hydrothermalis Lam5 = DSM 18033. Classification (NCBI taxonomy): domain Bacteria; kingdom Bacillati; phylum Bacillota; class Clostridia; order Eubacteriales; family Peptococcaceae; genus Desulforamulus; species Desulforamulus hydrothermalis. Next base: position 93,471 of record NZ_CAOS01000012.1, on the reverse strand, counting down.
GGGCAGTGGCCACCAGCACTTTTGCTCCGTTGGCCCGCAATTGATTAATCATTTGTTGGACTGCTGTTTCCCCCATCAACGGGTGATATGCCAGTACTTGCTGCCGCCAGGCAGATTCCCCGTTACTCAAAAAAACTGCCACCTGGATGGCCTGGGCTGCACTCTCCACCAAAACCAAACTGCAGGATCCCTGGTTAATGACTTGCAGCAGCCTGGCCAACCGATCAGGGCAGTCCCTGTAATCTGTCAGCTCAAAATCGCAGCAGGTATTGCCAAGGCCCGGCCCCCGGCCGGTATGGTTCCAACACCACTGCAGGATTCCCAGCGGCAGCATGCTTTCGTATATTTTTTCTTCCGGCAGGTGCAGCGCCTGCCGCAGTAACTCCGTTCTCTCTCCCGGCGCTGCCACACAGACCTCGCCTGTCTCTTTAAATTCCTTTACTTCCAGCTGCACTGAAAGGCGTCCGTTCCAGCAGTTAATTGAAGGGACAAAGGCCATATCCACACTGTCACCGGTAGCCAGCATTTCGCTGTAAGAAGCCAGGTTAAAGCCAATACCGTCCAGCACCACTTGGTCTGATTTAACCTTCAGCTTTAAATGGCTGCCGTTTTTACCTACCTCCCGGCAGTGCAGCACCTTAGCCTGGCGGCAACCTAAAACGGGACCGGGATTGCAGTGCCCAAAGGGCAACAGTTGAGCCAGCTCCCGGACAGTAGCCAACGATAACTCGTTAAGGTCTACCAGAGCATCCAGGTCCAGGTTGGGAGTTAAATGTTCATCGGTTAATATCTCGTCTGCCAATTTATTTACGGCCCGGCGGAAATCCATAATTTTATCTGCCGGAATGCTGAAGCCGGCAGCCATGGCATGACCGCCAAATTGTTCTAAATGTTCCTGGCAGCTAACCATAGCCTGATACAAATGAAAGCCCGGTATACTTCTGGCTGAACCTTTTCCTTTACCGTCTTCCAGGCTGATCATAAAAACCGGGCGGTAAAAACGATCCACCAACCGGGAAGCCACAATGCCGATCACCCCGGGATGCCAGTTGGCGGATGCCAGTACCAACACCTTTTCATCCGCCATGGCCGGCTCCGCTTCCACCATTGCCAGCGCCTCTGCCAAAACCTTGGCCTCAACTTGTTGCCTTTCCTGGTTGCCCCGGTTTAATGCCTCGGCCATATGGGCTGCCTGCAAGGGATCGTCAGCCAGCAGCAGCTCCACCCCTAAAGCGGCATCACCCATTCTGCCGGCCGCATTTAACCTGGGTGCCAGAGCAAAGCCCAGTTCACGGGTACCCATGCTTTCGCTTTTGACACCGCTCACCTTGATGAGCGCCTGCAGGCCGGGCCGTTGGCTGTGGGCAATTTTATCTAAACCGTGCTTAACTAAAATCCGGTTTTCCCCCTGTAAAGGAACAATATCCGCCACCGTACCCAGGCAGACCAAATCCAAATATTCTTCCCATTCCCCCGCCGCTAAGCCAACCCGTTCATATAGCCCCTGCACCAGTTTAAGGGCCACACCCACCCCGGCCAATTCCTTAAAGGGGTAGGTGCAATCCGGCCGTTTGGGATCAATCACCGCCGTGGCGGCAGGTAATCGGGCGGGCGGCTCGTGATGGTCGGTGATGATCACATCCAACCCTGATTGTTTGGCGGCGGCCACCTCAGCAGCACCGCTGATGCCGCAATCTACCGTCACCAGCAGTTTAAACCCTTGCTCCACTGCCCTTGTCAATGCTTCCGTGTTAAGACCATAACCCTCTTCCAGTCGGTGCGGAATAAAATAATCAACCCGGCAGCCCAGTTTGCGCAGGGCCAAAACCAGTACAACGGTTCCGGTAATGCCGTCTACGTCATAATCACCAAAAACCAGAATGCTTTCGCCATTTTGCCTGGCCAGGTTAATGCGTTCCACTGCTTTTTCCATATCTTTTAACAACCAGGGACTAAACAGCCTGTCCAGTTCGCTGCCTAAAAAGGTCCGGCCTTGATCCGCCGTATATATACCCCGGTTAACTAATAACTGAGCCAGAATTTCAGAAATACCCAGTTCTTTGGCAAGGATTTGCCGCAAGGCGACATAGGGCGCTTTAACGCGCCATTTTTTTTGTCTTCTCATGCTGTCCCCCGACAATTTCAGTAAAGTATGTATAAATTATAAATCAGACCATCCATCTGGTAAAGAAAAACACCTTGGGCATGGCTTTAATCCTTAAATACAAACTTTTTCTAAACTAACGAATAAATCAGCAAAAAATTGTCAATAATCTTTTTTAGAAGAATATTAACTAGCTTTTTAGCAAGGAGGTTGCAAGACATGACAGATCTTACAATGAAGCAATACTTTAAGGAAGTGAATAACCGGCTGCCTGTCGAAGCGGAAAGAGTTCTCCGGGCCCTCATTGATGAGGGGAAAATGAACAAGGAAGAATTATCCTTAACCGCCAAGGTTAAGCGTGCTGTCCTGGACCATGTCGTCATGCAGCTGTTTGCCCTGGGGTTGGTGGAAGTCACTTCTGAAGGCAAGAGCAAAATTTGTTCTTTAACCAAATTAGGAGAAGATTATCTGCAATTAATGAAAGAAGCCATTTAAAATGTACAACCCCACCGCATGGTGGGGTTGCCTGTTATGACAGATAGGACGGCTTTATAGATACTCTGACCCGCTGACGGCGGGTATATTTTGTTACAGAATTTTATTTAAGAAGGATTTAGTGCGCTCGTTTTGCGGGTTGCCAAAAATCTGCTCCGGGGTGCCTTGTTCAATAATTCTGCCTTCGTCCATAAACAGCACCCGGTCGCCCACTTCACGGGCAAAGCCCATTTCGTGGGTCACCACCACCATGGTCATGCCATCCCGGGCCAGGTCTTTCATGACAGCCAGCACCTCCCCCACCATCTCCGGGTCCAAGGCAGAAGTTGGCTCATCAAACAGCATCACCTTGGGCTTCATGGCCAGGGCCCGGGCAATGGCCACCCGCTGCTGCTGGCCGCCGGATAACTGGTCCGGGTACGCTGACTCTTTGTCCTGCAGCCCCACCTTGGCCAGTAAGTCCCTGGCCACCTCAGCCGCAGCCTCTGTGGTCAGCCCCTTCACTTTAACGGGTGCCAACGTGATGTTTTCCAGGGCAGTTTTATGTGGGAAAAGATTAAAACGCTGGAACACCATCCCTACATTCTGGCGGATTTTATTAATATCAGAACTTTTGTCCGTTAAACACATGCCGTCAATAATTATTTCACCGGAGGTAGGTTCTTCCAGCAGGTTTAAACAGCGCAAAAAGGTACTTTTGCCGGAACCGGAGGGGCCGATAATAACCACCACTTCCTGTTCCTTTACTTGCAAATCTATACCTCGCAGAACCTGGAGCTGACCAAAGTTCTTATATATATTTTTAGCTGTGATCACCTGCCTGCAACCTCCTTTCCATCCGGTTAACAAAGCACTGGGATATCAGCACCGTCATAATGATGTAGACAATAGCTACCAGGAACCAAACTTCAAAGGCCTTGTATGTGGTTGAGACAATCAGCTGGCCGGAGCGTGCCAGTTCCACCAAGCCAATGATGGATACCAGCGAGGTATCCTTTAACATAGCAATAAATTCATTGCCCAGGGGTGGAATAACCCGTTTAAAAGCCTGCGGTAAAATAACATAACGCATGGCCTGGCTATGGGTCATCCCCAAGGAGCGGGCGGCTTCCATTTGGCCCCGCTCAATAGATTGAATGCCGGCCCGGAAAATCTCGGCACAATAGGCACCGCTGTTCAGGCTTAGCACCGCTACCGAAGACCAAAACTTGTCCACCGGATGCCCCAAAACCTGGGAAAGTCCGAAATAAAACAAGAAAATTTGCACCAGCAGCGGAGAACCCCGAAAGAATTCTACATAAATAACTGAAATCATTTTAATCACGGGGTTGCGGCTTAATTTACCCAAGCCTAAGAACAGCCCGATGATAGAACCGAAAAATACGGCCAAAACGGTAAGCTGAATGGTCAGTTTTGCGCCAACCAGCAATACCGGTAAAGCATCCTGCCATACTTGCAACAGATCCATATGTTCACCTACCTAAAAACTTCTTACATAAAATATGCGTAACATTGAAGTTACGCATACTATATTGTACAGGATATCTTATTGTCAGTCACTATTATTTTGGCTGTTCGCCAAACCACTTCTGATAAATTTCAGCATATTTGCCGTTCTCTTTTAACTTTTTAAGGGCGGCATTAATTTTTTCCAGGGTTTCGGTTTTGCCTTTGGGTATCGCAATGCCGTATTCTTCCGCCGAGAGAATTTCGCCCACCAGTTTCACATCATTATTACCCTGCTGAATAAAATAGGCGCTTACCGGATAGTCGTTAACCACCGCATCGACACCGCCGTTTTTCAACTCCAACAATGCCTGGTCGCTGTTGGTAAAATAAGTGATTTTATCTTTGTCGGTAATTTTTTCTGCATGCATAGCACCGGTGGTGCCGCTTTGCACAGCAATCTTTTTGCCTTTCAAATCTTCAAAGCTTTTAATATCATTGTTTTTGGCTTGTACGGCCACAATCAGACCGGACTTGTAATAGGGTTCGCTGAAGTCTACCACTTTGGCCCGTTCCGGGGTAATAGTCATAGCAGAAATAGCAGCATCAATTTGTTTAGCTTGCAGGGCGGCAATTAAACCGTCAAAAGCCATTACTTGCAGATCCATCTCATAACCGGCTTCTTCAGCGATGGCCTGCATCAGCTCAATATCAAAACCAACATATTTGCCTGTCTTGGGATCGGTAAACTCAAAAGGAGCAAAGGTAGCATCCGCACCCACCACCAGTTTCGGCTTAGCTTCAGCTTTGGCCGGTTCCTTGGGTTGCTCTTGCGACTGGCTGCCCCCGCAACCCACAGCGCTGACTGCCAGTGTTAAAGCCAGCACTGCCAGCAGGGCAAATTTGATCATCTTTTTCACTAAAATTCCTCCTTACTGAATAAAAAATATAATGCCGCACCTCCGGTGCGAAAGTTTCGCAAACGAATAAATAATAACTGCCAGTTATAAATATTAATTCTCGTTTTTTTTACAAATTCCTGCTCAAAAGAAAAAAATTAAAATTCCACAAATATGGCAAGAAAAAACGGTTAGATTGACAGTTCCGTTCTTCGGTGAGAAAATATACAGGATGCTCATTGTGGAAATGCAGGGGTGAACAAGCAATGACAAAAATGAAGCAACTGCAGGCTGATCTTGCCTTACTGGCGGTTACCGTTGTTTGGGGCGCCACCTTCGTGGTGGTGCAGGATGCCCTGTCCGGCATCGGACCTTACTTTTTTACCGGTATTCGTTTTGCCATCGCTTTTGCCTTGCTGGGGCTGATTTATTTCCGTCGGTTGGCCAACCTGGACAGAGCCACCTTGCGAGCCGGCTGCTTAATCGGTGTCATTTTGTTTGCCGGATACGCCTTTCAAACAGTGGGTTTAAAATACACCACCGCTTCTAACGCCGGCTTTATCACCGGATTAGCGGTGGTGCTGGTGCCCGTTTTTACTTCGCTGATTACCAAACAACTGCCTGCGCCGGCGGTTCTGCTGGGAGTAACCGGCGCCACCCTGGGTTTGGCCCTGCTCTCCCTGGGTGACAACCTGTCCGTAAATTACGGCGATGTATTGACTTTTTTTTGCGCTGTATCATATGCCGGACACATTCTCCTGGTGGGCCGCTATGCGCCCCGGCATGATCCGGTGTTGCTGGCAATCCTGCAAATCGGTACGGTCGCTGTCATCAGCCTGCTATTTGGCCTGTGCCTGGAAACTCTGCCTGCCCAATTCAGCAAGCCCGTTTGGCAGGGTCTGATCATTACCGCCATCCCTGCCACTGCCCTGGCTTTTTTAATTCAAAACTCCGTTCAAAGGTATACTTCGCCTACCCATGCCGCCATCATTTTTATCACCGAGCCGGTTTTTGCGGCTGCCACTGCCTGGCTGGTGGCGGGAGAAGTACTGACAACCCGTCAGTGGGTAGGCTGTTTATTGATTTTAGCCGGCATGCTGGTGGCAGAACTAAAAGATTATTTATTTAACGTAACCAAAATAAAACAGGCCAGGGAAACTTGATTTATCCTCGTTTGTTATTTTTTTAATTACACTTGTTCTTTTTTGAAACATTATTTCGGTTTAATTTGTCTTTCTTGGCAGTCCTGCTCCTTTGGGTAGGCTGGCATGTTTTTTGCTTGAATATTTGTTCAACAAATCACAATGCCGAGTCACGAAGGGAGCAATTAATCATGGGCAAGTTATTCTTGGGCGGACCCCTCAATGCCATTAAAGATGCCGTTACCACAGGTTTGCAGCCGGGACAAATCCTGCGTCATAATTTATTAGATGCCATGCTGGATGCCCGCAACGCCGTCGGGTTAAACCGGCGTTTCCGACCGGCCGTCCTGGTTGTGGAGAAGCCAAGCAACGCAAAACTGCTGCAGCAAAATGACAACGCCATTGCGGTACTGAGCAATTTTTTACCCATGGTATCAGAGGTGCTGCTGTTAAAAATTGACTTTAACGCCCCCAGGTTGGTACGAGTTGCCGGCACTCTGTCGCCTTTAGCCCTTTTTGATATAGGGAGCCGCAGCAAGCAGTCGTATAAAAGAATGGTTCGCTAAGCGCGTAGTAAGCCTTACTGTTCTTTACGGGTTATGGGCAGCGCCCCCGGGGGCAGCTGTCTTTTTTATGGCAGCTGTCAGCCGGGCAGTTTTCCCCGCTGCTGCAGGTTGCTTTGGGACAGCCGGTTTCCCGTGGTTCTTCGGCTTCCTCACAGGGTTCGCAGTGAATTAGCACATGCACCTGCGGCAACGCTTCTGCTATCTCCTGTTCGATGCGGTCGCACAACCTGTGGGCGGCTCCCACCGGCATAAACCTGGGCACCACCAGGTGCAGATCAACATAACGATAGGGACCCGATTTACGGGTTCGCAGGCCATGGTACTCCAAAAATTGATCCGCATGCCGCAGCAGTACACTTTTAATAGCTGACTCTTCCTCAGCCGGCAGGCTCACATCCAACATCACTCCCATGGACTCCCGGATTAAATCAAAGCCCGCCTTTACGATGAGCAAGCCAACAGCAATACCTATCAGGGGATCCAGGATGGTATAACCCGTCAGGTGGATCGCCCCCAGGCCGATAAAAACTCCTAAAGATGTGTATACGTCCGTCCGCAGGTGCCAGCCGTCCGCCACCAGGGCCGCTGAATCAGTTTCCTGTCCCACTTTTATCAAGCGGCGGGATATTAAAAAGTTAACGCCCGCCGAAATACCCATGACCGCCGCCCCCCAGCCCAGCGACTCAAGGTGGCCGCCCCCTTGCCAAAGCCGGGGTACCGCCTGAACAAAAATGCCGATGGCGGCTGCAATAATGAGAAGGGCCTCGATAATCCCGGCCAGGTTCTCAAATTTTCCATGACCGTAAGGATGGCTTTGATCGGCCGGTTTGCCTGATTGCCGCACAGCCATAAAGGCTATCAGAGAGGCAATTAAATCTATTCCCGAATGAACCGCTTCGGAGATAACTCCCACCGATCCCATGCGCAACCCCACCAGCAGTTTACCAAGGGTTAAACAGGTATTGGAGAGAATGGACAGCCGCGCCATTTTTAATTTTTTTTCCTGTACCTGTGTCTTAACCACCGGCATCACCCCACTAATAAAAAAACCGCGGACCTCATCTTTTTGAGGGTCAGATGAAGTCCCGCGGGTGTATCCGCTGCCCAAACAGGCCCGGCCTTGTTAATACGGCCTGACGGTCAAAGTATAGCACAGCCTAAATATCAAATGCAACCTGCAGCCTGTCTCAAATTATGCCGGGAACCAGCTTAATACCGGCTTGCGGGCGGCAGTCACTTCATCCAGTCTGCGCACCGGCGTGGTATAAGGCGCGTTTTTTAACAAACCGGGGTTTTCCCGGGCTTCTGCCAAAACCTTAATTAGGCTGTCCGCAAACAAATCCAGGGTAGTTTTGCTTTCTGTTTCGGTTGGTTCAATCATGATGGCTTCTTCAACAATCAACGGAAAGTAAACGGTAGGCGGGTGATATCCGTAATCCAATAACCTTTTAGCAATATCCAAGGTTTTAATCCCCCGGTCTTTGCACTCTTTGGGCAGCGAGGCCACAAATTCATGCATACAGGTCCGTTGATAAGGGATTCGCAAATGATCGGCCAATCGTTTCATTAAGTAATTGGCATTGAGTACGGCAAATTCTGACACCTGTTTTAAACCCCGGCCGCCCAGCGCCCGCAGGTATGTATATGCCTTTACCACCACGCCAAAATTACCGTAAAAGGCGTTCACCTTGCCGATAGACAGCGGACGGTCATCATCAAGTAAATACTTGTCGCCCTGTTTAATAATCACCGGTTGGGGCAAAAAGGGTATCAGCTCTGCCTTTACTCCCACCGGTCCGGCCCCCGGTCCGCCGCCGCCATGGGGCGTGCCGAAAGTCTTGTGCAAATTCAGGTGAACCACATCGAAACCCATATCACCGGGACGGGCATACCCCATAATGGCATTCAGGTTGGCTCCGTCGTAATACAAAAGACCCCCGGCCTGGTGAACCAAATCAGCAATTTCTAAAATTTGATCTTCAAACAAACCCAGGGTGCTGGGATTGGTAAGCATCAAGGCCGCTACGTCAGGCCCTAAAACCTGCTTTAAAGCCTCCGGATCCACACCACCCCGCCGGTCTGACTTCACTTCCACCACCTGAAAACCACACAGGGCCGCGGTGGCCGGGTTAGTGCCATGGGCAGCATCCGGCACAATTACTTTAGTTCGACCGGTTTCTCCCTTACCGGCCAGGTAGGCCTTAATTATGAGCATACCGGTCAGTTCCCCCTGGGCGCCTGCAGCGGGCTGCAAAGTAAAAGCGTCCATGCCGGTGATTTCTGCCAAATCCTGCTGGGTTTCATACATTAATCGAAGGGCGCCCTGGCACAGCTCTGCCGGTTGATAAGGATGCAGCCGGGTAAAGCCGTTGAGAGCTGCTGCATCCTCCGCCACCTTGGGGTTATATTTCATGGTACACGACCCCAGGGGGTAAAAGCCAACATCCACCCCAAAATTCAAGCGGGAAAGTCTTACAAAGTGCCGCACCGCATCCGGTTCGCTCACTTCCGGCAGCGGTGGATCACTTTCCCTTAAGCACTCTTGGGGCAACAAATCAGCTAAATCTGCTGCCGGCACATCACAGGCAGGAAATTCAATGCCATGTCGGCCGGGCGAACTCAATTCAAAGATTAGTTTTTCCGTCATGATATGGCCCCCAATCGATCTGCCAGCAAATGGATTTCCTGCCGGCTTCTTTGCTCTGTGACGCAGAACAGCATGTGCCCGCTCAGTTCCGGATAATAGCGGCCTAAATCCAGCCCGCCCAGGATTTTATGTTTTAACAGCTCACGGTTAATTGACTCAGGGGCAATCTTTGTTTGTATGACAAATTCTTTAAATACAGGCGATGCCCAGGGCAACCGGTAACCGGGCAGCCGGGACAGCAGTTGTCTTGCATACGCAGTTTTTTGCAAGCATAATTCAGCCACCCGGCGCAGTCCGTGCCGGCCCACCAGGCTTAAATACACGGTAGCCGCCAGGGCACACAGAGCCTGGTTAGAACAAATATTTGAAGTGGCCTTTTCCCGGCGGATATGCTGTTCCCGTGCCTGCAGAGTCAACACATAAGCCCGGCGCCCCTCCGCATCCGTGGTTTGGCCCACCAGGCGTCCGGGCATTTTTCTCATATATTTGTCCCGGCAGGCCAGAAAACCCAGGTAGGGGCCGCCGTAAGACAGGGGTATGCCCAACGGTTGCCCTTCTCCCACCACAATATCTGCCCCGCACTGCCCCGGTGACTTTAACAAGGCCAGGGCCACCGGATCGGCGCACACCACCAGCAAAGCGCCCGCCGCATGGGCTGCCTCCGCCAGTTTGGCCAGTTCTTCAACACAACCGAAAAAGTTGGGATACTGTACCAGCAGGGCAGCGGTTTTTGGGTTTAGCATGTCGGCAGCCGCATCAGCCAAGGTAAGTCCTTCTTGAAAGGGCACTTCGTTAACTTTTATGCCGGGACCGTTCAGATATGTTCTCAGTACTTGCCGGTACGCCGGGTGAACCGCCCGTGCCACCAGCACCTCTGACCGCCGGGTGACGGCACAGGCCATCAGGGCTGCTTCTGCCAGGGCGCTGGCGCCGTCATACATGGACGCGTTGGCCACATCCATGCCGGTCAGCAGGCAGATCATACTTTGATATTCAAAAATTGTTTGCAATATACCCTGGCTGATTTCCGGCTGGTATGGGGTATAAGCAGTATAAAACTCAGACCTGGCTAAAATATGTTTGACCGCGCTGGGTACATAATGGTCATAGGCGCCCGCCCCTAAAAAACAAATAAATTGATCCACCCCGGTGTTAAGGAGGGCCAAGTCGGACATGTGGCGGGCCAATTCCGGTTCAGATAAGCCGCCTGCCACTTGCAGCTCCCGCCGCAGGCGTATGGCCGGAGGAATTTCTTCAAATAACCGGTCGGTCCCTTCAATACCCAGGGTCTCCAGCATTTGCCGAAGTTCTTCTGCCGTATGAGGTATAAATTTCAAAATACCTACCCTCTTTCCCAGTTATGCTTGTTCTTCCACCATAGCCCGGTATTCCTCGGGGCTAAGCAAGTTCTCCAACTGAGCCGGGTCAGACATTTCAACCACAATCAACCAGCCCCTGCCATAAGGTTCCTGGTTAATCACAGCCGGTTCATCCAACGGCTGATTGTTTATTTCCACCACCTGGCCGCTAACCGGCGCATACAAATCACTGGCTGTCTTGACCGATTCCACCACCCCAAAGGGTTCTTCCGCCACCACGGCGTCACCTATAGCAGGCAACTCCACAAACACAATATCCCCCATGGATTCCTGGGCATAGTCGGTAATACCGACTGTCACACGGTTCCCGTCAACCCTCACCCATTCATGTTCTCTGCTGTACTTCAAATCAACCGGTACTTTCATTTGCTTAAACCTCCCGTTTATAAAATGGTTTTTGTACAACACGGGCTTTGAGTGGTTTATTGCGCACCATAACCTCCAGTTCGCTGCCGGTGTCGGTCCATTGAGCAGCCACATAGCCCAAAGCCAAATTTTTATTCAAGGTTGGAGCAAAGCTGCCGGAGGTAACCCACCCTACCGGCAAACCATCCTTACAGATTTGATAACCTTGACGCGGTATGCCCCGGTCAATCATTTCCAATCCCACCAGCCGATGCGTGGCACCGGCCTGCTTTTCTTGCAACAATGCCTCTCTGCCAATAAACTCCGGTTTATAAAACTTTACCGTCCAGCCCAGCTCTGCCATCAGCGGGGAAATCTCTTCGGTCAGTTCATGTCCGTAAAGGGCCAGGCAGGCTTCCAGGCGCAGGGTATCTCTTGCCCCCAGGCCGGCCGGTTTTATTCCGGCCTCCCGGCCGGCTTCCAAAATGGTTTGCCACACGGTCGTCGCCTTAGCAGCCGCAAAATACAACTCAAAACCGTCTTCGCCGGTATAGCCCGTGCGGGAGATCATGCACTCCACCCCGGCCACCTGTCCGTTAATAAAACAGAAGTACCTTATTGCACCAAGCTCGGCGGCAGTAATTTTCTGTAAAATGGCCTGCGCTGCCGGTCCCTGCAAGGCCAGTTGGCAGATTGTTTCAGATACGTTGTCTACCTCCACGCCAGCCGGCGCCAGATTCGCCAGCCATTGATAATCCTTATCTGTGTTGGCGGCATTGACCACCAGCAGGTACTGTTCCGGGGCCAGTTGATACACCAATAAGTCATCTATGGTACCGCCCTGAGGATTGCAAAGCAGTGCATACATGGCACAGCCCGGTCGCAGACGAAACACGTCGTTGGTAATCACTTTCTGCACAAATTCACCGGCACCCTTGCCGGAAATTTTTATCTCGCCCATATGGGATACATCAAACAGACCGGCAGCCGACCGTACAACCTGGTGTTCTTTGATAATCCCTTCATACTGCACCGGCATTAACCAACCGCCAAATTCCACCATCTTGCCCCCCGCTGCCAGGTGGGCGTGGTACAGAGGTGTACGTTTTATTTCCGTCACACCGTCCCCTCCTTCCAACTGTTATGATCCGGCCGGGCACAAGAAAAGGACAGAGTTATACCACTGCTGGCATACCCTGTCCTTTTAACCTGAGAGATGACTTCCCTGCGGAAAGCTTCCCCTTGGGTGTCCTGCCCCGAGGGCAGGAACTCTCCAGAGTTTCGTCCGGCTGCAGTCCTTTTGCCTGAGAGTTTAACCGTTGCCCACAGCCGGCTAACCGGTTTTGCTCCTTCGGCGCCCTTTAGGGTCTCTCCCACAGCCTTCATCCGCTCCTATGCTTTTTCCATAATTTTATTTTCTTTCTATAATTTCAAAACCCTTTTCGTGAAAAATATTTTTTATGGCAGTTGAGAACAAATTAATATCATAAAGGCAAGATTGGCCGGGCATAATGATATTGCCCGGGTTTGTCCGGCAAACCGGGGGGCTTTATTATTTAGCTCTCCGTACACCGTCAGGTTTTGCCCGCTGTCATTCCCCGTGGGTCTGGCATGATAGCTAAGCAAAACCGGCGCCGGCCGCACTAGCCCGGCAAAGAGAAACCCTCCGCCGCAGGAGGGTTTCTTGTTCAGGGGGTATTGCCAGATGACAGCAAAGATAAAAACAACCAATCCGGAAAGCCGCAAGGTGCATAATAAGAACAACCGAGAAAAACAGCCCACAGCCATGGATTTGTTAAAACTGGAGATAGCCGCCGAGCTGGGTCTGGCTGATAAGGTAAAAAAAGAAGGCTGGGGTGCTTTAACTTCCATTGAATCAGGACGTATCGGCGGCATCATTACCCAGCGGGCCAAAAAGGGCCTGATCGATTTAGATGCTCTGCGGTCAGACAAAAAATAGGGAGCTGCCGTAAGCAGCTCCCAGACTGTAGACAAAGGTTGTAAAACAAAGTGAGGTGGTTTGATGATCCCCTGTCGGCGACTTGTCGAAGCACCGGTCACAGCACTTGATGAGCGAAAGGAGCCATTGGGTGGGGCGCCCACAGGACGTGGGTGCCAGCCGAACCGGGCCAGGATGGCCCGTTTGAGGCGACCCCAAGGGCCCCCGCAGCGAATCATAGTGCTGTCGGTGCGTAGACCGGAGCCAAAGGGGATCATAAACCACCGCTAATGTTTGTTAACACTCTGAGAGCTGCCGTAAGCAGCTCCCGCATATTTCATACTGTATGATATTGTTTTACCACACCGGCACAGCGGGGGCACAGGGAAGCATGTTCGGTATCTTTGCCCACATCCTGGTGGTACATCCAGCAGCGCTCGCACTTTTGGCCCGATGCGGCGGTTACTTTAACAGCCAGCTCCAATTCCTCACCTTTGACGGCATCTGCCGGAGCAGCAGACAGGGGCTGCAAATTTACCTGAGAAACAATAAACAGGGTAGCCAGTTCTTCGGCCATTGGCTGCAGCAGTTCTGCCACCTCGCCGGCTGCATAAAGGTCAACGGCCGCCTCCAAAGCATTACCAATCACTTTTTGTTGGCGGGCGTTTTCCAGCGCCTTTAATACCTCTTTGCGAACAGCGTGAATTTTCTCCCACTTTTTCTCCAGTTCATCGTCCAGGTAGCGCTCATTTACCTGCGGCATATCCAGCAGCTGTACACTGGCCGGACGCTCACCCACTACCGGCATATGCTTATAAATTTCTTCGGTGGTAAAGGCTAAGACCGGCGTCAGCAGACGAACCAGTGCATCCCGGCCCCCGGTAGAGGAACCGTTTGGGGCCGGGGGGGGGTTCCAAGGGAGTGCCGGGGGGGGCAGTTATACGGGGGGGTTTTTAATGACATCCAAGTAAAAAGGCGCTCAGGTTTACCCCCGGAAATAATTGTGTACCCGCAGGGTAAACCAAGGTGGAATTCATAATTTTCATAGGCCGCCAGCACCTGGTTGATTAATTTGTGCAGTTCCAGCAGGGCTACCCGGTCTAACTCAGGCAACTGTTCATAGGCCACTTCGTCCTGCACCGGGTTGTAGTCATACAGGTTGCCCAGCAGGAAGCGGGCGGTGTTGCGAATCTTACGATATGCTTCGGCAATCTGTTTTAAAATATTGGGGGACAGCGCCAGGTCTGAACGGTAATCCGCCGAAGACACCCAAAGACGCAGAATGTCTGCACCCATCTGGTCACAAATTTTCAGGGGATCCACCACATTGCCCAGGGATTTGGACATCTTGCGTCCCTTTTCATCCACTGTAAAACCGTGGGTTAGTACAGTTTTATAGGGTGGTTGGCCGGTTACTGCCACAGCGGTGGATAAGGAGGAGTTAAACCAACCCCGGTGCTGGTCACTGCCTTCCAGGTACAAGTCAGCCGGCCACTGCAGTTCCGGCCACAATGCAGGCTGGTTCAGTACCGCCAGGTGGCTGGAGCCGGAATCAAACCAAACATCCATGGTATCAGTTTCCTTGCGGAAATCTTTGCCCTTACCGCAGTGGTGACAGGTTAACCCAGGCGGCACCAGCTCATTGGCTTCTTTGGCAAACCAAATATCTGACCCGTGTTCCTTAAACAATTTTTCAATATGGGCAATGGTTTCTTCCGTAATAATTTCTTTACCGCAGTCATTGCAGTAGAAAATGGGAATTGGCACACCCCAGGTTCGCTGGCGGGATACGCACCAGTCACCCCGTCCTTCCACCATATTGTAAATACGGTCTTCACCCCAGGCCGGCACCCAGTTAACATTGCGAATAGCCTGAAGAGCTTTCTGGCGAAAACCGTCCACCGAAGCAAACCATTGTTCAGTGGCCCGGAAGAAAATGGGTTGTTTGCAACGCCAGCAGTGGGGGTACTGGTGTTTTATCTGACCATGCCCCAGCAGGACATTTTTTTCTTTTAATTCTTCAATAATAGTTTTATTGGCATCCAGGATAAACTGCCCCTCAAACTTGCCGCCTTCTGCCGTAAACCTGCCCCGGTTATCCAACGGCGCTAAAACAGGTAAGCCGTATTGCTTGCCCACCTGGAAATCTTCTTCGCCATGCCCCGGCGCCGTGTGTACAGCTCCGGTACCGGCCTCCAGGGTAACGTGCTCTCCTAAAATAACCAGAGAATCACGCTCCATAAAGGGATGCCGGCAGACCACCCGTTCCAGTTGTTCTCCTTTATAAGTATCCAGGATTGCTGCCTCGGCAGCCTCCACCGCTTGCCGGAAAGCATCCAGCAAACCTTTGGCCACCACAACTTTATGACCGTTAACCAAGGCCAATACATATTCAAATTCCGGATGAACCGCAATGGCCACGTTAGCCGGCAGGGTCCAGGGAGTGGTGGTCCAGATTACCACAGCCGCATCCTCAGGCAGAATCCCCCGGCCGTCCTTAACCGGAAATTTAACATAAATTGAGGGAGAGGTTTTATCGGCATACTCAACTTCTGCTTCAGCCAGTGCTGTTTCACAGCAGGCGCACCAGTACACCGGCTTAAGACCCTTGTAAATATAACCCTTTTTGGCCATTTCCCCAAATACACGAATTTGTGTGGCCTCATATTGAGGCAACAGGGTATAGTAGGGCCGCTGCCAATCACCCCGTACCCCTAAGCGTTGAAATTCCTCACTTTGAATTTTCGCCCACTGCAGCGCATAATCACGGCACTTAGCCCGAAACTCAACCGGACTGACCTGGTGGCGGTTAATGCCCAGTTGCTTAATGGCCTGTTGCTCGATGGGCAGCCCATGGGTATCCCACCCCGGTACATAGGGAGCATCATAACCGGCCATTGATCGATATTTTACCACCATATCCTTTAACACCTTATTTAAAGTATGTCCCAGGTGGATATGCCCGTTGGCATAGGGGGGGCCGTCATGCAAAATGTACTTGGTCTTACCCCGGTTTTTGGCCTGTACTTTGTTGTACAGGTCAATCTCCTGCCAATACTTCAAGATTTCCGGTTCTTTTTGCGGTAAATTGCCCCGCATGGGAAAATCTGTTTGTGGTAAATTAAGGGTTTTGCTGTAGTCCACTGAAACCACTCCTGCCTTTTTGCACTTTGTGTAAAAATAAAAGCCCGCCCCAAAGGGACGAGCTGATTACCCGCGGTACCACCCTCATGAACAGGACCACGCCTGAACACTCCGAACACCTTTAACGGCGGCGCACCGACCCAACCTACTCCCTGTGTCAAAAGGTTTCAGCAGGTACCTCCCGGGTGATTTTCAAAGGATGGCTCTGACCCGGATTCCACCAAGCCCGGGCTCTCTGTCCAGCTCCCATCATTTTACTTTCCCGCTCATTGGCGTTGCCAATATTTAAATAACAGCAATATTATAACCAAATGCGACACTCAGGTCAACCGCAGGCCGTAAATCAATTCGAGGAAGGCGCTTGCCGGGATTCAAGTTAAGAACAGTCCCTGCCTTGAATTGCCGCCAGAGCCTGGGCCTGATTAATTCCTTCGATGCGAACGGTCTTATTGCGGCCGGTATGGCCTGCTATGATTGTAACATTGTTTTTGGCCACCCCAAACAACTGAGCAAGAAATTTGCAGCAGGCTTCGTTAGCCGCACCATCTACCGGCGGCGCGGTTAAACGAATTTTGACAGCACCGGCCAATTGGCCGGCCAGACCGTTTTGGGAAGCTCTGGGCTGCACCCGCACTTTAATAACAACTCCTGTTCCATCCTGTCTGATATCCAGCACATAATCACTCCCCAACCAGCTTATCGGTAAAAGAGAAACCAAGCCCGGGCAGCCACCGGCCGGTGTAGTTCAGTGCCAAATATTTATCTAATTAAGCACTTTCTTCTGCCTCCTCCACAGCGGCCAGTTTGCCTTCCACCATAGCCAGCTGGGCTTCCAGCAAAGCTTTAAATTTAACTTTAAAGATATTAGCCTGTTTCTCCAAGCGGCGGTATTCCTCCAAAATGGCGCCAACCCTCCGGTCA
The DNA here is from genome assembly GCF_000315365.1 of Desulforamulus hydrothermalis Lam5 = DSM 18033. Classification (NCBI taxonomy): domain Bacteria; kingdom Bacillati; phylum Bacillota; class Clostridia; order Eubacteriales; family Peptococcaceae; genus Desulforamulus; species Desulforamulus hydrothermalis. The sequence goes on along the minus strand of NZ_CAOS01000012.1, from coordinate 76,444 downwards.
GCCAGTTTAATCATTTCCTCCGCCTTTTGTGAAGCCTCGTGCAGCATCCGTTCCGCTTCTTCTTCCGCCTTTTGCTTAACGGTTCTGGCAGCCACCTCCGCCTGTTCCAGCATAACTCTGGCTTCCTTTTCGGCGTTGTTGCGCATGTCTTCCGCATTTTTTTGGGCCATCACCAGGGTACGCTGTAAGGCATCTTCCAATTCCCGGTAATGCACCATGCTTTCTTCCGCCCGGGCTAATTTCTCTCTTAATTCATGGTTTTCCACAAACAGTCTTTCATAATGATCTTTAATTTTTTGTACCCACGCATCCACCTGTTTTACATCGTACCCGCGCAGAGTTCTGGCAAACTCTTTGGTTTGAATTTCCATGGGCGTTAATACTGTCATTTGCTGCACCCCCGTCTGCTGCCTTTATGATGTAGAATCCTTTATAAAAAACGCTTAATGACTATCCCTATGCGGCCGCTTTTGGTATTTCCCCTTACTTCTGCCAATTCAAGCCTGCCCCGGCCGCGCAGGGAGATAATATCCCCCTGCCGTACGGGAGCCGCCGCATTGGCACAAGTATGCCAGTTTAAACTTAGTTTTTCAGCCAGTATTTCCCTTACCAGGCGTGTCCTAGAGGTGCCAAAGCCGGCCGCCGCCACTGCATCGATGCGCAGCGAAGCCACCGTGGTCTTGATTTCCTTTACCCTTACTTCCGGCAGCACCAGCTCTGCGGGCAGTATCTCCCTAACCGTCACCCGAACCCGGTGTACCCTGGTTAAATGAGTACTTAGGTAAGATGCTACCTCTCGCGTCGCCACCACCTGACAGCCGTTATTCGTAACAAGCAAATCCCCCACCATTTCCCGCTTGATACCTAACCCTAAAACAGAACCTAAAAAATCCCGGTGGGTTACCTGAACCATTTTAAAATTGCCTTCCACCGCTAATACAACGGTATCATAGTCAATCTCATTTTCGTCCAAATAATCAGGAAAAATGGCAATTCGCACCCTCTCAGCGGCAGGGTACCCGCCATTGGTGCCAAACTCAAGATCGGGAATGCGCTCTAATACAGAAATGATGAGACCCGTGTGGTACGGGTCATAAAAGTTGGTAAGCAACGGCCGGTGGTTTTTCAAAACCTTTTCCGCATCATCCAATACTTTGGCAATAACCACCTTTTCTTCCTGATCTCGTATGCTGCCCAGCAAAGATTGCCGATCCAGTTTCATTTATCTCACCAAACCAAAGATAAATTGTTGAATCATGCGCAGCACCAGAAAAGCAATAATCGGGGAAATATCGATCATGCCGATGGGCGGGATAAACCGCCGGAAAATGTTTAAATAGGGATCGGTGGTTTCATACAGAAAGCGTGTAATGGGATTATAGGGATTGTGCGGAATCCAGGACAACAAAATTCTGATTAACAGCATCATTTCATAGACCCAAAAGGCCACATGCAGAAAAGACGTTATATTATTCATGATTCACCCCGTCAAATATATACTTGGTATTTTACTGGGATCTGGCCCAGGAGAAAATACTTTTCTCCCTGGTCTCTCTGCCTGTATCGTTGGCAATATCAATATGGCTGGGTACAAAAAGAAAAATGTTTTGCCCCACCTTTTGCATGTCGCCGCTTAATGCAAAGGTAGTACCGCTGATAAAATCAACAATGCGCCTGGCTTGTTCAGCGCCGGCCCGTTCTAAATTAACTACAACCGCCCGTCTGTTTTTCAGGTTATCGGCAATGTTTTGAGCCTCATCAAAGGAAGCAGGTTCGCAAACCACCACCCGCAGCTGTCGCCCGGTATGCAGGCTTACCACCGGAGCGTTTTTTCGTTTGGCTTGCGGCAGTCCTTCATTTCTGTCTGTTGTTTCTTCCCGGCCCTGCTCCTCTGTTTCATCAAAACCCATGAAACCAAGTATTTTATCAAACATACCTATGGCCACCTAAATCCCTCCTTTTATTGCCGGCTGCCAAAAATAGCGGTACCGATTCTTACCATGGTGGAACCCTCTTCTATAGCCACCGGAAAGTCATTGGTCATTCCCATTGACAGCTGTTCCATTTTTACCCCTGGTACAGCTTTTAACTGAGCAGCCATTTGTCTTAATTGACGGAACACCGGCCTTACTTCCTCCGGATCCTCCACCAGGGGAGCAACGGTCATCAATCCCTGGATGGCAATTCCCGGCAGAGCAGCTGCCTCTGCTACAAAATCAGCCACCTCGTCAACCGGCAAACCATACTTGGTGGCTTCCCCGGCTACGTTTACCTGAACTAAAACAGGTGTTACCAGGCCGGCTTCCTGAGACCGGCGATTCAATTCCAGCGCCAGCGACCAGCGATCCAATGAATGCACCAGGGCAACCTTGCCAACAACAGATTTAACTTTGTTGCTTTGCAAGTGGCCAATCATATGCCAGCGGGCTCCGGCTACCGCCGGATATTTCCGGCATAACTCCTGAACTCGGTTTTCACCCAGGTCTGCCACACCGGCCGCAACCGCTGCTATGGCACCGGCAGCCGGCACATTTTTAGTTACGGCAATAAGTTTTACAGAGGCAGGATCTCTATTTACTTTTAAAGCACTTGCCATAATTTGTTTTTGAATAACAGCCAGGTTTGTTGCAATACTCATGCTATCCCCGCCTTATCTAAAGCTTGTCTCCTTCCCTGGCAAAGGCAGGATTTACCACATATCTGATGCCGGGTTGAATATCTGTTCCCCGGATTGCCACCCGCCCCTCAAGGCGCCCGGTTACTTCCACCGGCAGCCAGCGAACAAATCCTTTCCAAGCCAGGTAAATACCGTACCGGTTATCCCTTTGCACCAGGGACTTTTCATCAATCAAAATACCCTTCAGTATGGCTGTGGTAATGTGGAATTTAATTTTGCGATAATGGAGAATTTCATCCGGGTAGTTCTTGACAATAAATAAAACAGCCGGTTGTTCCCCTAAAAAAACTTTATCAACCCGGGCCTCAACAACCTGACCGGCCCATTTCAGCTTCAGGACCGTATCCTTTTGCTGCTGGATTTGCTTTACATCATTTAGGGAAAACAAAGCGTAAACATATATCGGTGCCAGGTTATCAATAACTTTTGCCACAGGTTGTCCGTGCTCAACCAGGGACTTGGTTTCTTCAGGCAGGTCACTTTTTATTTTATCCAGTGCGGGTATTTCCACAACATCAAGATTACCCGGCAGCAAAACCGTTTCCCAGCCATCCACATGACGGCACACCACCCCGCTGACCGGCGCTTTAACCGCATAGCGTTTGACACCCGAGACAGCATCGATATCAGAAGCCGCCAGCTCGCCAAAGCTCGTCCCTGCTTTCACCCGTTCGCCATCAGCCACCAAAAATTTCATATTTCCTTTAAGGGGAGCCTTTACTAAATATTCCTGTTTTATTAAAATTCCCTCAGCGGCATAATCTTGCTCCACAACCCCCGGTTGCAGTACATCAACCGTAATCAATTGTTTATAGATAAAAGACTTTGCGCTGCTGGCAAACAACCAACCCATGGCTGCAATTATAAAACAAATTAACACAAAACAGAGGAAACGATTCCCGTTAACCACCCTTACCTTGCGGTGGCGTCCAGCTTTATGCTTGATGCCTGATCCTTCCGTCTTCACCACCACCCTTGTTCTTCCAGTAAAAGGTTTTCGACAGTCAATTGTTAAATTCCTTCGTAAAAAAAACGCCCTTTAGGGCGTTTTTTTCTGCCTGTGCTAATTCAGTTCCAGCCGTTCGCCGGTTACCTGGTAAACTACTGCTTCTCCGATATTGGTGGCATGATCCGCAATACGTTCCAAAAACCTGGCCACAAACAACAGGTAAGTCGCCTGGCCAATGGTTGAGGGATCCCGCTTCATATAAGCAACCAGGTGTTTAAAAGTTTGGTGATAAATATGGTCAACCTCGTCATCAGCTTGACACATTTCTCTTGCTTTGTCCGGATCATTGTGAACATAGGCATCCAAGCCGTCCTTAACCATCTGCTGAGCCAGTTTGGCCATAGCGGTAATGCCCACCAGGGGCTTAATCAGCTTTTGATCGGCCAGGCACATGGTCACTCTGGCAATATCCACCGAATGATCTGCCATTCGCTCTAAGCTCATAACAATACGAAGGCCTGTAATGAGAATTCGTAAATCCTTCGCCATAGGTTGCTGGGTAGCTATAATTTTAATGATTTTATCTTCAATCTGATAACGCTGCTCATCAACAATATCGTCCCCTTCAATGACTTCCCCGGCTAAAACCGGATCCTGGGTGGCCAGGGATTTAACAGCGTTATAAATGGATTTCTCCACCACACTGGCCATACGCAAGACATCCTGTTGTAATTCTGCCAATGCTTTGTCAAAGGACTGTCGGGTGGTCAAGGCTGAAGTACCCCCTTAAAGTAGTTTTTTATCCAAAACGCCCGGTAATGTAATCCTCCGTTCGCTTGTCTCGGGGACCGGTGAAAATAAGTTCGGTATTGCCAAATTCAATCAACTCACCGTTTAGGAAGAATGCTGTGCTGTCGGAAACCCGGGCCGCCTGCTGCATATTGTGAGTAACAATTACAATGGTGTACTGGTTTTTTAACTCCCGAATCAACTCTTCCACCTTGAGGGTGGAAATGGGGTCCAGGGCAGAGGTGGGTTCATCCATTAACAGCACTTCGGGTTCCACCGCTAACAGCCTGGCAATACAAAGACGCTGCTGCTGGCCGCCGGATAATCCCAAAGCCGTCTTGTGCAACCGGTCTTTCACCTCATCCCAAAGGGCAGCGGCCTTAAGACTTTTTTCTACAATTTGATCCAGGATACGACGATCCTTTTGACCGTGAATCCGGGGACCATAAGCTATATTATCATATACTGTCATGGGAAAAGGGTTAGGACGCTGAAAAACCATGCCAACTCTTTTGCGCAGCGCCACCACATCTATATCCGGGCCATAGAGGTCCTGCCCGTCCAGCATCACCTTTCCCTCTACCCGTACTCCTTCAATGAGATCGTTCATGCGGTTTAAGGTTCTGAGAAAAGTAGACTTGCCGCATCCCGAAGGACCAATCAGCGCTGTTACTTTTTTTTCTTCTATATCAAGGTTAATATTGGATAATGCCTGCAAGTCACGGTAAAACAGGTTAAGATCTCTGACTGTTATCTTGTACGCCACAGCGTTACCTCCCGCTTTAAAAATGGTAAAGGGAAAGTTTAAAGGTGAGAATAATGAAAAACATCTCATTTCTCACCCCATACACACTTATCAAAGTGTATCAACCTCATGTTATGCATCTATTGCTGCAATGTTAAAATAATGTTAATTAATTAAAATGCCAGAGTGTCCCTAAACACATTGTTGTAGCCGTTGCTTTGGCCAGTGGCCGGCAGGGAATTATAAAACCGCCTCAACTTGTTTTTTGCAACCTTTATTTAGAGTTTGCATGCTTTAATTATTCTTGCAAGGGCAGGGAGAAGCTGAAAATACTTCCCGCTTCATCGCTTGTTGCCCATATCTTCCCGCCGTGGGCCTCCACAATATGTTTTGAAATAGACAGACCCAACCCGGTACCGCCCATTTCCCTGCTCCTGGCCTTATCCACCCGGTAAAACCTTTCAAACACCCGGGGCAGGCTTTCCGGCGGGATGCCGATGCCTGTATCGGCAACGGATACGGTCACTTCATCCCGGCTAAAGTTTACTTTTATCTTAACCTTGCCGCCCGGCAAGGTATATTTAATGGCGTTATCCACCAGGTTAATCATTACCTGTGATAAAAATCCCTGATCGCCAGGCACCGGCGGCATCTCCTGCGGCAGTTCCCCGGTCAATTCGATATTCTTTTCCCAGGCCCTGGGCGCAAACATTTTTACCGTATTGTCAATCACTTCAGTCAGATCCACCGGTTGCTTATTAAGCTTGCTGCGCCGGTCTTCCAGACGGGACAATTTTAGTAAATCATCAATCAAATTAGCCAGGCGCTTGCCCTCAGCATTAATAATAGACAGGAAGTTTTTAGCGGTAGCGGGGTCTTCCACGGCTCCATCCAGCAGAGTTTCCACAAAACCGTTAATTGAAGTCAGGGGGGTTCTTAATTCATGGGAAACATTGGCGACAAACTCAGATCGCATTCTTTCTAATTTTCGCCGCTCAGTAACATCTGTCAACAGGCCAACCACGCCCATTTTTTCCTCCTGGTTACCTTTCAGCGGCGAAATTTCTACTCGGAACAGTCGCGGTTCGGGCGTCAGCACCTGCAATTCGTTATTCAACACCGGCTGCATACTGTTGAGGGCCCGGATAAAAAGTTGTTCCAATTCATGGTTGCGAATTACCTTTATTAATTGATTGCCTATCCATTCTTCTTCTTTTACATTAAAAATACTTTCTACCACCGGGTTGACCAGAATCACTCGGCCATCCTTGTCCAGGGCAATTACACCGTCAGCCATACTGTTTAAAATTGCCCGGGCGCGGTTTCGTTCTTCAGTGATAACGGTTAGATTTTTTCTCAGTTCCCGGGCCATGTAGTTAATGCTCCAGGCCAGGTCGTCCAGTTCCTCTTCTCCTTTAACCCGGATTTCAGCATCTAAAAAACCGCCGGCCATTTCCTGAGCCACAGAAGTAATTTGTTCCACCGGGGAAATCAGGCGCCGGTTGGTAAGCCAGGCCATCACCACTGTAGCCCAGAAGGACCCCAGCAGCACCGTCAGCAAATCCACAACGCCCAGAGATCTGAGAAAAGTTAACACCATAAAAACACTAAACAGGAAAACATAGCTGCCAATTGCCCGCTGCCGAATGCCCTTTAGCATCCTCAGGCCTCCTTAAAGCGGTAACCTACTCCCCGTACGGTTTCAATAAATTGAGGAGCCCCGGAAATTTGTTCCAACTTCTGGCGAATATGACGAATGTGGACATCCACCGTCCTTGAGTCGCCGGCAAAATCATACCCCCAAATTTGTTCCAGCAAAAAGTCCCGGGTAAATACCTTGCCCGGATTGCGGGCCAGATAACGCAGCAATTCAAATTCCTTGGGTGTAAGATCCTGTTTGATGCCGTTATAAGAAACAATAAAGCGTTCTTGATCAATTATCAGTTTTCCCGCTGTAATCCTGCCGGCATCTTCGTTAATCTGGTTTTCCGCAGTCTGACGGCGCAGCCGGGCTTTCACCCTGGCCACCAGTTCCCGGGGGCTGAACGGCTTGGTTATATAGTCGTCCGCTCCCATTTCCAGCCCCAGCACTTTATCTAATTCCTCCCCTCGCGCACTGAGCATAATGATGGGGATAGAGCGGGTGGCGGGATCCTGGTGCAAACTGCGGCAAACAGCTAATCCATCCTGTCCCGGCAACATAACATCAAGAACAATCAGATCCGGGCTTTCACTCCGGGCCAGAGCCACGGCGGCGTTGCCATCCCCGGCCTGCAGCACTTGAAAACCCTCTCGCTCCAAATTAAATTTTACCAGTTCCCGAATGGGCTGTTCGTCGTCAACAATCAGTATTTTGGGCAAGGACTTTGCACTCCTTTGGTTTGCTCATTCCTTTATCATGATTAAAGACGCCATACGGCCGGTTTTCCCTTGCTCCCGGCGATAGGAAAAAAAACAATCCGTGCGGCAGGCTGTGCATAAACCGGCCACGGTTATATGTTCCGCCGGTACCCCTGCGTCCAATAAAACTCGCCGGTTGGTTTCCCATAAATCCAGCAGCCAGTGATGCGGCCCCAGCGGTTTAAGCAGTTCGGGCCAGTAAGAAAATTCTTTGGCCAGAGCCTGCTGCACCGGAAGGTCAACCTGATAGCAACAGGGCCCGATGGAGGGACCGATAGCAGCTAAAATATCAACCGGTCGACAGCCGTATACGGCTGTCATTTTAGCAACCGTTGCAGAAGCAATCCTCTGTACGGTACCCCGCCATCCGGCGTGGGCTAAGCCGATACAGGTGCGCACCGGGTCGTACAACAAAATGGGTACACAATCAGCGTAAAAACTGGCTAACGGCAAACCGGCAATATTGGTAATCAGGGCATCCGTGGCCGGGATGGACGTGGCATAGTCCAGGGCACCTCTGCCCCGGTGCTTTAGATCCACCACCTCCACCCTGCTGCCATGAACCTGTTCTGCCGCCACCAGATGTAACGGGTTGATGCCAATGGCGGTACAGGCCGCCGCACGGTTTGCCCGCGCCAGGTCCGGCCGGTCTCCCACATGCAGGGCCATATTTAAACTGTCATAAGGAGGAGCACTGAAGCCGCCCCGGCGGGTGGTAAAACCGTGGGTAATCCGGCCGCTGCGGTTAAAGGCAGCAAAGGTAACAAATGTTAAATCCCCTTTATGTTGAATACATATCCCCGGCATACAACACCTCCGGCTTAGGCCAGTTGTTGGGACTCGGCTGTCTCATCCTGGAGTATTTCATGCATTTGTACCTCCAACTCAGCCAATTGCCGCAGCAAGACAGAGTATTTTGCAACGGGTAATTGTCCTTGCAGCACACGCTGCATTTTCTCGGCAATACCCTGCCAGGTGTCCACCAAAATTTGCGGTGCCTGCTGAGGCACGGGAGGAGTTAAATCCACCTTTTCTAACCAGCGGGGCACAACCGCATTAATGCCCGATTCTTTAATTAAGTTTTCCAGAGCACCGGCTGCCTTGGCTTCCCCGTGCACAATAAATACCTGTTTTATATTATTAAAGTTTTTAATCCAGTTGAGCAGGGCCGGTTGGTCAGCATGGGCTGAAAAACCGTCAATACTGCGAATTTCTGCCCGGACAGCCACTTCTTCCCCGTGAATGCGGACGGTTTTTTCTCCCGACAGAATACGCCGCCCCAGGGTTCCTTCCGCCTGGTACCCGACAAACAAAACAGTGCATTCCGGGCGCCACAGGTTGTGGCGCAGGTGGTGTTTAATCCTTCCGGCGTCACACATGCCACTGGCCGATATTATGATGGCCGAGCCTTTCAGAAAGTTTAATTCTCTGGACTCTTCCATGGATAATGTGGTTCTGATATTAGCCATTTCCAGCGGGTTGCAACCCTGCGCAATTAGTTCCTGGGTTTCTTGATCACAAATATCACAGTTATTGCGAAAAATCTCGGTGGCTTTGATGGCCATAGGGCTGTCAATATAAATAGGCATTTCCGGGATAGCCCCTTGCATGCGCAATTCGTTAATGCTGTAAAGAATATCTTGCGTGCGGCCGGCGGCAAAAGCCGGGATAATCAGCTTACCGCCTTTGCTATAAGTGTCAACGATTGCCTGCTGCAACAGTTCCAGTTTGTTATCCGCATGCCGGTGCAGACGGTTGCCATAGGTGGCTTCCATGATGACATAATCAGCCTCGGCAATGAATGTAGGATCTTTGATAAAGGGCTGATCGGTATTGCCAATGTCGCCGGAAAAAACCAGTTTGGTTTCTTTGCCGTCGGCCTCTTTTACCCACATTTCAATCATGGAGGAGCCCAGGATATGCCCGGCATCGCGAAAGCAGACTTTTACATCAGGGCTGATCGGAATAAGGCCGTTGTAATTTACCCGTTCAAAATACTTTAAAGCATTGGCACCGTCCTCTGCGGTATATATGGGCTCAATCAGCTTACGCCCCTGGCGGCGGTATTTACGGTTCTTTCTTTCTACTTCCATTTCTTGTATGTGACCGCAATCGGGCAATAGTATCTCACACAAATCTACCGTGGCTGAGGTGGCAATTACCCGCCCCTTAAACCCATGCTTAATAAGCTTGGGCAACAGCCCGCTATGGTCAATATGAGCATGCGTTAACAGCACATAATCCACACTGGACGGAGCAATAGGGAAATTACGGTAATTTCGCTCTTTTATTTCCTTGCTGCCCTGAAACAGCCCGCAATCTACCAGCAACCGGGTTAATCCGGTATCCACCAAAAAACAAGAGCCGGTAACGGTTTCAGCAGCCCCCAAAAATTGTATGTACATTATACTCCCTCCCCGTTCAAGCATTTGCATTACTATTTCTTGCAATTGTACTAAAAACCTTTATTTTCAACAAAATTCTTTACCTTGCAACTGCCGATTAACCTTTAACAATAATATAACCCGATTCTTCGTCTTGTCTAACAGACCTTGACAATTCCCAAAGGGTGGTTTTAACTAATAACGGGTAAAACTTTTAACTAATGGAGGTGTAGCGGTTAATGCCTATATACGAATTCCGCTGCAGTAAATGCCGGCATAAGTTTCAAAAACTTTGCCGTCTGGGGGAAACCGGCCAAAACCTAATATGCCCTGTCTGCCAGTCCCCCTCTCCCGTCCGGGTAATGTCAGGTTTTACGGTTAACAACCCCGGTGCCCTGTATGGCAGCCGGGGCGATAGCTGCAAAAGCTGTACTTCCAGTAACTGCAGCGCCTGCCGGCATTAAAAGGCGGCCCCGTCCGGACAGGGGCCGCCTTGGCTTAAGGATAAAGGTACCGGTAGACCGGAGCCAAAGGGGATCATAAACCACCGGTAATGTTTGTCGACACTCTGATGCAACCCGTAACTGATACGGGTTGCATTTATATTATTGTTGATAAAGCGGGCTGTTTAAGACAAACTCAAACAGCGGAACTCGGCACTGTCAATCCGGATACGGCTTTGGTTGCCGGTGCGGGGGTTAAAGGTAAAGCGCAACTCGGCCGTTACCGCTGTGGCAGGTACCCGCCCGGTGGTAAAGCTGAATAATTCATAAACTTCATCTTCTATCAAGGCCGGCGAAAAGGGGCCTTGAGGTGCTACCCCAACCACCGTGCCGCTTCGGTTGCGGAAAAACACCTGCACACCGAAACTAAAGTTGCCCATCCGGGAACCTTCCACATCTTCCGCCACCCGGAAGCTAACCCGGTTGTTGCTGCCGCCAACAATGGGGATTACCTGTGCTAAGGTGGCCGGTTCGTCCGGCAGATTGCCCATTTCCACCGCAAACCGGCCGGTAAAAGCAACTTCCGAACGGCGTACATTGGCGGCATTCCAGTTTCGGGGCCGGGTAGCGCTGAGCCAGCTTTCAAAATTTGCATTTTGCAGCAGGTTTGCTCCGGTGCACTCAAAGGGCGGTGTAGGGGTTGGGGTAGGCATTACATCACCTTCCCGGATCCTTAACCTGATTCTTATGGCTGTGTTTTGCAAGCCACGGGCCACATTGAAAGCCTCTAAAACATAATCCCCGGGTCTAACCTGTCTGCCTGCGTCATCTCTTTGATCCCAGACATAACGGTAGATGGCAGTTTGGTTTGGCCTGATTGTAACGACGGCACTTTGCTGAATAAACAAGCGCCCCCGGGAGTAACGCCAAACCTCTGCATTATCCGCTGCCCGGCGCACCACCAGTTCAAATCGTTGCCCAGTATTATAGCGCAGCGTGATGGTCCGGTTGCTGACGTTAACTTTGTTTAAGGTAATTCTTACCTCCTGTCCCGGACGATAAACCTGCTGATCCAGTAACAAAATATAAAGAAGCCCATCCACCAGTCTGGCAGTATAAGGCCTTCCTCCTACCAGCGTACGAATAATGCCGCTGTATTGACGGGTAACCCGGATGGTTTCCTGGTCGGTTTCCGACGGTGTCGGGGCAGGTGTCCCAGCCGGTGTTGCAGTGTCCGGTACGGTTAATTGCTGGCCAACCAAAATCAAGTTAGGGTTAGCCAGATTATTTAAGCGCTGCAGTTCTGCCACGGTAGTGTTGAATCTGGCAGCTATTTGAGCAAGGGTATCCCCTGGTTGAACAATATATACCGCCATTCTTTGTCCCTTCCTTTCAAAAAATCCTTTGTGTCATTTTATGAAGGAAGGAACAGGTAGGTTAACTTTTTATTTATTTGTCTTGCTCCGCATTGCGATATTTTTCTCCTTCAATTACAATAAAAACAACCGGTAGGAAGCAGCGGAGAGGTGAAAAATGTATAAAGAACTGAGCCAATACTATGATTATATTTTTCCGGCGGGAGAAGCACAGTTAAATTTTTTTCGCCAGCTTTTCAGTGATTTGGGGGTTAACCGGGTGCTTGACGTAGCCTGTGGTTCAGGTAATTACGCACTGGCATTTGCCAAATGGGGGATCAGTGTGGTGGGCGTGGATTATGAGCCTGACATGGTCAAACTGGCCCGTGAAAAAGCTCGCAAGGAAGGTCTGACTGTTGATTTTCGCACCGGTGATATGAGGAACCTGGAAGATATCGAGGGCAAGTTTGATGCCGTTATTTGCATCGGTAATTCAATAGTTCACTTGCTTAACGACCACGATATTCTGACGGCCCTGTTGCAGATGAAAGAACGCCTTTATCACGGCGGCACTTTAATTTTACAAACAGTAAACTACGACCGTATACTTAAAGGCAATGTTACACAATTACCGGATATTATCAACAAACAGGCAGGTATTGTTTTTACCCGCCGGTATGATTTCCGGCCGGATGGTTTGCTGGATTTCACAACCACCCTGTTGCAAAACGGCAACAACGGCAACAGCCACAGTTTAGGGAGCGGCCAGGTTCCCCTGCGTCCTTTAACCAGGGAACAGTTGGAAGGCTTTTTGCGTGACGCCGGCTTTGAAGATGTACATGTATATGGCGGGTTTAACCGCAAACCTCATAGCTGGGACAGCCAAGCCACAGTTATCCAAGCCTGCCGCAAAAGATACTGCAATTTATACTGACAGGGGATGGATAGTTGGAAAACATTAAGTATTTATTACGGATACCGTTATTTTATGGTTTGCCGGACAATCAGTTGCTGGAAATCTCCCGCCTGCTGCTGGAACGCAGCTATCAAAAAGGGCGCATTATTTTCATGGAAGGCGAACCGGGGGAAGCTCTCTATATTTTAAAATCAGGCTTAATTAAACTGACCAGGCGGTCAGAAGACGGTCGGGAACATATCTTGCATTTTGTCAACCCCGGCGAGGTCTTTGCCGAGGTGGTATTGTTTGACGGCGGCGATTATCCTGCCACTGCCGAAGTACAAGAAGATTGCGTTGTCGGTATACTGCGCAACCAGGATATTGAGCGATTAATCAGCCAAAACCCCGGTATGGCTGTAGCCATGCTGCGCATCATGTCAAGACGCCTGCGGGCAGCTCAGGAAAAAGTGATGCACCTGGCTCTGCACGATACAGCCCGGCGTCTTGCCTTTACCCTGATCAAAATGGCGGAAGACCATGGCATAACCAAACCCGGCGGTATTTACATTAACTTTAACCTTACCAATCAAGAACTGGCCAATCTCACCGGCAGCACCCGGGAAACCGTCAACCGCATGTTAAGCAGTTTTAAGCGAAGCGGCGCCATTGAGGTGGACCGGCAGCGAATTGTTATTGTGGACAAAAAAAAGCTGGAGGACTTACTAAGATAACCAGGCATCCAACCGGTGGTGCTTCGGTGCATATAGCCCGGAGCCCAGGCTGGCCCGTTTAGGCGACCCCAAGGGCGACCGCAGCGAATCATATTGCTGTCGGTGCGTAGACCGGAGCCAAAGGGGGTCATAAACCACCGATAAGGTTTTGTCGACACTCTGGCATCGTGATCAATTCACGATGTTTTTTATTTTTATACATAAATGTTTTTGTTCGGGAAATAATCCTGAACAGATATTGGAAGGAGGGACCTTATGTCGGATCAAAACAATAAAAACTATGATACCCTGATTCACAACAGCGATCCCACCCACCTGGCTGATACCAATGACCCCGGTGCCCACCAGGATCGCAACAAGACAGACGTACCATATGATTACCGGCAATTTGAACCGTCGCCCCGGGGCGAAGAACTGTACCGCTGGCAGCGGGAACACATTAAAAAAGATGACCAATCAAAAGAAGGTTATCCGCTGAACGTTATTGTTGACCCGGCTATGCGGGAAATGTATCAGGTAGTGCACAATCAAGGTTTAACCAACGTTTTTGACCGTTTCGCCGAGCAACAGCCCCAATGTAATTTTTGTGCACCCGGCCTGTCTTGCCAACTCTGTGCCAACGGCCCCTGCCGGATTAGCAAAAAGTCTCAACGGGGCGTTTGCGGCGTAGATGCCCATGTGATGGTGGCCCGCAACTTTACCTACCGCCACACCACCATCGGTACTGCAGCTAACTGCTACCACGCCTTACAGGCAGCCCGCACCCTGCGTGCCGCCGCAGCACAACCGGACAGCGGTTTGAAAATCCGGGAACCGGAAAAGCTCAAAAAATATGCTGAGTTCCTGGGCATGGATGCCAATAAACCCATTGAGCAGCTGGCAGTTGAATTTGCTGACTTCTTTATTGAAGATATCCACCGGCCCCATTACCAAGCATCCAAATTGGTGGAAGCCTTTGCCCCGGCCCGCCGTAAAGAGCTGTGGCGGAAACTGGGACTGTTTCCCGGCGGCGCCTTTTCCGAGGTGGGTTTTGCCCAGACCAAATGCATGACCAACCTGGGTGCCGACCCGGTGGATTTTCTGCTGACCTGTGTGCGTCTGGGAGTAGCCAATGAATTTCAGGGCTTGTGGGCTCTGGATATCTTACAAGAAATCCTTATCGGTACCCAGGAAATAAGTCACAGAAAGATGAACATGGGGCTGTTGGACCCCGCCAAAGTAAACATTGTTACCAACGGTCACATGCCTTTACTGGCCCATGTCGTCATAGACCTGGCGTCCACCGAAGAATGGCAGCAAAAAGCCCGGGCAGCCGGTGCGGCGGGCATTCAAGTATTGGGGCATGTTTGTGAAGGCCAGCAGCTGATCAATTACTCCGGGTCCCGGCAGATGCCCGCCCTGGCCGGGCAGGAAGGCGAATGGCTGTCAGAAGAATACCTGCTGGCCACCGGTTGTGTGGATTTGTTCATGTTTGATTATAACTGCACTGTTCCTACCCTGCCGTTGTTTGCTGAACGTTTCGGTACCAAATTGCTAAGCGTTGATCCGGTTATCCGCTTCCCTGATACGGAAGCCCTGGATTTTAAGCCGGAACAAATGAGAAAACAGGCGGCGGAATGTCTGGAACGTGCCATTCAATTTTTCCAAAAGAGAAAAACAGAAAACCGCAACGTTTATGTGCCACCGCACGTCAGTGATTGCATGGTGGGCTTTTCCACTGAATCGGTTAAAAAAGCCCTGGGCGGCAGCTGGCAGCCTTTAATTGATCAAATCGCCAGCGGCAACATTCGCGGCATCGCCACACTGGTGGGCTGCACCACTGCCAGGTACGGCCAGGGCGGCAGCAACGCCTTTAAGTTGGCCAAAGCCCTCATTGAAAGGGATGTTTTGGTGTTATCCGGCGGCTGTGTATCAGCAGTATTTGAATATACCGGCCTGTGCCGGCCGGAAGCAGCCCAGGAAGCCGGCAACGGTTTGAGACAGGTATGCCGGGCACTGGGTATTCCGCCGGTGTTGTCCTACGGTGCCTGCGTGGACATAGGCAAGATGACCCACACCGCCATGGAGCTGGCTGATGCCCTGGACGTAGACACCAATGCCCTGCCGTTGGTCATCGGTGCTCCCGAATACCTGGAGCAAAAAGCTGTGGCTGACGCCTGCACGGCGGTAGCCATGGGCTGGCTGGTTCATGTGGCCCCCGTACCCTCGGTAACCGGCAGCGAGGTTGTGGTGAAAACCCTTACCGAAACCACCGAAACCCTGGGGTTAGGTAAAGTGATGATCGAGCTGGATGCCGAAAAAGCAGCTGATATTTATATTGAACATATTGAAAAGAAGAGAGCCGCACTGGGCCTGGCAGCTAACCTTCCCAACCCTTAATCCCCACAGGAAATGACTCCCCTCGCAATAATTAATACTTTTAACCCGTACCACCATTAAAGTGATACGGGTTGTTTTTTGCATATATTACCAATTGCTAAAGTAGGAAAATCGTCATACCATGTCGAATAAATAATAATTTGTCGAAATTAGTCGATAGGCAATTTTAATTTAGCAAAATTTATTATCAGGAGGTAACAAGTGAAGAAATACGGTCTGGTTTTTCAAATTTTATTGGGCTTAATTGCAGGCATCATTATTGGTGCTCTTTTTTATGGCAGCCCCGCCGTAAACACTTACCTTAAACCACTGGGTGACATGTTTATCCGCTTGATAAAGATGATCGTGGTTCCTATTGTTATGTCAACATTGATAGTTGGCGTGGCCGGAGTGGGTGATGTTAAAAAACTGGGAAGACTGGGCGGCAAAACAATACTGTATTTTGAAGTAATTACGACAATTGCAATTATATTTGGTCTGTTGGCGGCAAATCTGGTTCAGCCCGGCTTGGGTGTTGACATGAGCCGGCTGTCTAAAAGCGATATCAGCAAATATGTAGCAACAACCGAAGCAGCCCAAAGCCATAGTCTGGTTGATACCTTGGTTAACATTATACCTGTCAATGTAATAGACGCTATGGCTAAAGGCGACATGCTGGCTATTATATTTTTCTCTGTTATATTTGGATTAGGTTTATCCCACCTGGGCGACAAAGGAAAACCGGTACTGCATTTTTTTCAGGTTGTAGCCGAAACCATGTTCGTAGTAACCAATATGATCATGAGGTTTGCGCCCATCGGCGTATTTGCCTTAATCGGAACCACTGTATCTAAATTTGGTGTCGCTTCTTTGATACCCCTTGGCAAGCTGGCAATCACAGTTTATGTCACCATGTTTTTGTTCCTTGTTATGGTACTCGGCACTGTGTCTGGATATGCCGGGGTAAACATTTTTTCACTGCTGCGTTACCTGAAAGAGGAATTGCTTTTAGCCTATTCAACCGCCAGCAGTGAAACTGTACTGCCTAGAATAATGGAAAAAATGGAACGGTTAGGCTGCCCAAAGGCAATTACTTCATTTGTTATACCGACAGGGTATTCTTTTAACCTGGACGGCAGTACCCTTTACCAGGCCATTGCAGCGCTGTTTATTGCTCAAATGTATGGCATTGAGATGCCTTTGAGCGCTCAAATTACTTTGACTTTGGTGTTGATGGTTACCTCTAAAGGCATTGCCGGTGTCCCCGGAGTCTCCTTTGTGGTGTTATTGGCTACTCTTGGCTCAGTGGGCATCCCGCTCGAAGGACTTGCCTTTATTGCAGGCATTGACAGGGTTCTTGATATGGCCAGAACAGTGGTGAATGTGGTAGGAAACAGTGTGGCGTCCTTGGTAATAACCAAGTGGGAGGGACAATTAAAGCCGGATCTGGCCCGGCAGCAATTAAAATCCGCTGCCTAAAGCATGGTTTGCCAAGGGCAATTTTACAGTGTTGCCAACCTTAACCCTTTGTCAGCATGCAAAAACTGCTATGCATCATAAAGTTCCCAGACTTCCGGCAGGGCAGCCAGAGCAGCCGGCACCCCGCCGCCAGGGATAGCCATGAGCACCGCACCAATTGCCTCATCGCGGTTGGCGCCGGCAGCCCGGGCCAGCTTTAAATGCCCCCGCAACGCATCCGGATTGCGTAAAGCGGTAGCTATTCCAACGGCTATCAGGTTAGCAGTTTTATCATCCAGCGAAGAATTCATCAGCACAGCTTGTCGCAAATCACCTATGGCAGCAGCCACAGCAGGTTTTTCCTCTTGTAACCTTTGCAGAATTTTAGTTAAATCCATTTTCCACCTTCCCTTCCGGCAGGAACGAAAAGAGGTGTTAGCCAAACAACACCTCTTTTCATCAACCCTATGGATTACATACCCCGCTAAGAGCCAGCTTGACTTGAATTTCGCCCAGCCCTTCCAATTTGGCAACCATTTCATTAACCACGGCTACATCGCCGTCTACAACAATAGTAATGACGTATTTGTTCTTTTCCCGGTAGGGCAGTCCTACCCGTCCCACAATAAGATCACCGTACTCCGTTAAAACGGCATTTACTTTAGGAGCCAGCTTTTCACGATCTTCCACCACAATAACTACGCCACCGACACTGTTTTCCATGCAGCAACCCCCCCTGTTATCTTAAAAGTTTACTAATTATTTAGATATTTATAAGCCAAAACCTGTTTGCCAAAACTTACATTTTTATAACATTTAATTTAAATTGCCAAACGCCCGTGACAATCAACCAAATAAAAAGACTCGGCCGGAAGCCGAGTACAAAATAAAAGGCGGGTGTGCAATATGCACATGGCTTATTATATGACAAAAGATGACAGATGTCGAGTATTATTTTATAGACGATCTATTTTAGTCTGTTTAATAAAGTCCCCAGTCTCTCCCCGGGCAACCCTTCTGCCAGCAATAACTCAAGGGTTTGCCGCAGCCACCCCAGGGCCTCTTGTTCATCAGTCAGGCTTGCAACCTCTTCAGCCAGCCTGGGCCGGCGCCCCAGTTTACCGCCCCGCATTACTTTATAACCGGCTTTGCTGACGGTAACCGCACCGGTGGCACAACATGCAGCACATTGACCGCAATTAAGACAGCGGGATGCATCTATTTGCGGTCCCTTTTCTGTCAACAGAATACATTGATCCGGGCAGGTTGCCGTACACAAACCGCAACCGCTGCAACCTTCCGCTGCCGCCGGAACAGCCTGTCCCAGCAAACCGAAGTCCTTAATCTGGGGTTGGCTGCAAGCATTTGGACAACCGGCAACGGCCACTGTAAAAATATCGTGATGCTTAGGTTTAGCCCCCGACAAGCCTAACCGACGGCGACCTGTAAAATCCAGTTCTTGAAAAACTTTGTGGCAGGCCTTGGCTGTTTGTTCTGTATCAACCACCGCATGTTGGCATTTTCTGCATGTTATTATCTTGTATAGCTCTGCGTCATGGTACAATGCCATACCTAATTTCACTCCCCGTTGCCCTCTCAACCGCCTTAAGCGGTTACGCCGGGGGCTGCCATACTACCGGCTGACCGTTGCGGCGGCTGCTAGGAAGATCAATCAACCGTTGATTGGCAGAGCCCCGAAAGGCCAGGCTTAAATCTCTTTTATCTTGTTCAAAGGGACCGTCCACCAGCACATCCACCAATTCCAGTACAGGCAGGTTTTTTATTTCTTCATACCGGTAGCCGGTATACAACCAAATATCCAGCCTGGGAAACTGTTTTTTGATCAGTCTGGCCAGCTCGTAAACCGCTGCCGGCTGCAGCAGCGGGTCGCCGCCCGAAAAGGTAACGCCCTGGGTCAGGGGAGAAATGGTAGGCTTGATTTCCTGCCAGGCTTCCTCCACAGTTACTTCCCTGCCGCCGCCGGCGTCCAACAGCTCTTGGTTATGGCAGCCCGGACAGCGGCGGGGGCATCCCTGCAGGAACACCACCGTGCGCAATCCCGGCCCGTCCACCACACTGTTGGCAACAATACCGCCCAAGCGAAGTTTGCCGCTCAACAAATTCCCCTTCTCCATCTTAACCTCGCCCATCCATTCCGGAGTGTACCACCCGATCCTTTAATTCTGATACCTTGGCGTCATTAAACCGGTCCACCGTACTGAGATAACCGGTGATGCGGCGCACCCGGCGAATTTCCGGGGATGCGCAGCGGGGGCAACTGTCCTGGTTAATGACTCCCGTGATATTGCAGGAAGTGCAGTAGTCCACCGGGAAGTTGATGGCAGCATAACCCATATCACTGGCCCGCATGTGTTTAATTATGGCCTCCACCGCCTGGGGGTTATGCAACGGCGGTGAAGCCATTTCAATATAACTGATGTGCCCGGCATTGCAGAACTTGTGATAGGGGCCTTCCAACGATATTTTTTCAAAAATACCGATGGGATAACCCACTGGCACATGGAAGGAGTTGGTGTAATAATCTTTGTCGGTCACACCGGGTATAATGCCAAATTCTTTGCGATCCAGTTTCGCAAAACGACCTGCTACGCTTTCAGCCGGGGTAGCCAGCAGGGTATAGTTGAGATTGTATTGTTCAGCCGCCTCGTCAACCTTACGACGCAGGTAAGAAACAATTTCCAACCCTAATGCCTGGGCCTCCTCACTGTGCGCATGGTGCCGGCCGGTTAGTGCCACCAGCGCTTCGGCCAAACCGATGAAGCCCGGTGACAGGGTGCCGTGCTTAATTACATCTTCAATCACATCGTCCGGTTTAAGTCCCTGGGAACCCAGATACAACCCCTGCCCCATAACAAAAGGCATGTCCTTTACTTTAAGTTTAGCCTGCACCCGGAAGCGGTGATACAGTTGACGGCAAGCTAAATCCATAACTTCATCCAGCAGGCGGTAAAACTTATCCAGGTTGCGTTCTGCTTTAATGGCCAGCCTGGGTAAATTAATAGTGGTGAAAGACAAATTACCTCTACCGTCGGTAACTGCCGGACCCCGGCGGTTAGCAATCACCCGGGTACGGCATCCCATGTAGCCCACCTGATCCCCATACTCGTTGTTAAAGGAAGAATCCATAAAGCTAAAGGTAGGATTTAACCGTTTAGAAGAAACCCGAATAGCTAACTGAAATAAATCATAGTTGGGATCACCGGGATTCAGGTTAATACCCTCTTTTAGTTTAAAAATGATATTGGGAAAGATGGGGTTTTCCCCCCGGCCTAACCCGGCTTCATAAGCCAACAAAAGGTTGCGGGTTACCTTGCGTGCTGCTTCAGAGGTTTCGGTGCCCAGGTTAAGACTGGAAAAAGGCACCTGGGCACCGGCCCGGCTGTGCATGCTGTTTAGGTTATATATTAAGGCCTCCATAGCTTGGTAAGTTTCATGATCACTGGCGTCTTCCACAAACGGTGCTAAATCGCGGTCAAAAAAGGCAAAAGACTGGCCGCCGTGCATATCGTTTTGGGAGCTTTGCAATATAATCGCAGCCAGGGCAGTGGCCGAGGTCGGCCGCTTGGGTGGGCGGATATAACCGTGGCCTGTATTAAATCCTTCTTTCAATAATCTTCCCAGGGGGATCTGTATGCACGTTAGAGTTTTACCGTAAAACTCCAGGTCATGTATATGTATATCCCCCCTGACATGGGCCTGGGACATTTCTTCCGGGATTAAGCGGGTTAAATAATACTTCTTGCTGGCTGCGCTGGCAATCTGCAGCATTTTGGCTGAGGGCGAGTTGGAAACATTGGCATTTTCCCGGTTGGTTTCTGCCAGAATTTCCTCTACGGCATCCATCAGGTCGCTTTTGGCCTCCCGCAGCCGGGTACGCTGGTGACGGTACAAAATATACGCTTTGGCGGTACGGGCATGCCCTGTCTCAATCAGCACCTTTTCCACCATGTCCTGAACTTCTTCTACACCAAAAATATGACCGTTATATTGTTTTTTCAACAACTTTAAAACTTCCAGGGTGAGTTCCATCGCCGTTTGGCGGTCTTCGCCCCCTACCGCTTTGGCCGCCTTAAAGATGGCATCGGTAATTTTTGTTTCATCAAAGGCCACTTCCCGGCCGTCTCTTTTTCTAATCTTGGTAAACATCCCAAGGTCCCCCTTTATGTCTTACTCTTTAACAATTTTTCAACTTCCTTGAGAAAACTCTTGATATCACCAAACTGCCGGTACACCGAAGCAAACCGGATATACGCCACTTCATCTAATGCCAGCAGCCGGTCCATCACCAGTTCCCCCACCACATGGCTGGGCACCTCCAGTTCCATATGGCTGCGCAGTTCCCGTTCGATGTAATGCACAGTATCTTCTATCTTTTGCAGCGGTACCGGTCTTTTTTCGCAGGCCTTCATTAACCCGGCCAGCAGTTTGGTACGGTCAAAAACCTCCCGCCGCCCGTCCTTTTTCACCACCACCAGCGGCCGTTCATCCACCCGCTCGTAGGTGGTGAATCTTTTACCACACTCACCGCATTCCCTGCGGCGACGTATGCTGTTTCCTTCATCTGCCGGACGGGAGTCTAAAACCCGGCTTTCGGGAAAACTGCAAAAGGGACAACGCACCTGTGTTCACCCCCGATAAATAGGGTTTTGTTTTGCCCAATATATAGTGGGCAGACTAATTATAAAATACCATATATTGTGAGTCAAAGCCCTCCTGGCAGTAATTTTTTCCTTTCTGGCGTTAATGCTTAGCCAATCTCTGCATTAGCTGCCTTTTTTAACAACCCGATAAAAAATAAAATCAGGACCTTCAGTCTGTTCTGTATAATTCAAAAGTCCTGCGACATACTTAGATATAAAAATTTAAACAAAGGACGAGGTTATGTCAAGTACTGTAGTAAAAAATAACATTACCGCCGATATCTTCATTCCGAAACGAGTTTTCATCGAGCCGGCCGCTCTGGATTATGAACTGGGTATTAGGCTACGCGATCACTTCCGGTCTGCAGGCATTCCGGTGACGGTGACCGGTTCCCATAACCGGGTAACCGGTATCCCGGGGCAAACCGCCCAGGAAGCCTTTGTCGAAGCCAAGCGTACACTGGTGGTGGGAGTTCGCAAAGGAAAAGATTTTCAGACCTGCAAACCCTCAGCCCATTACCAGCTGCCTCTGGTGACCGGTTGCCCCGGCAAGTGCGAATACTGTTATTTGCTGACCAACCTGGGCAAGAAGCCCTATCTGCGGGTATATGTCAACATTGAAGAAATATTAGAGCGAGCCGAGTCTTATATAACCCATCGTTTGCCTGAGGAAACTGTTTTTGAAGGCGCTGCCACTTCTGACCCTATCCCGGTAGAAAGGTATACCGGGGCTTTAAAGCAAGCCATTGAGTTTTTTGGGCAAAACCGGTATGCCAGGTTCCGTTTTGTAACTAAATTTACCGATGTGGATTCACTGCTGGATGCCCGGCACAACGGCCGCACCCGTTTTCGGTTTAGCCTTAATGCCCAACCTGTGATAAAAAATTTCGAACACGGTACACCCTCTATGCGGGAACGAATAGCTGCCGCCGGCAAAGTAGCACAGGCAGGTTACCCCCTGGGCTTTTTGATAGCTCCTATTATGATGTACGACGGCTGGCAGCAGGATTACAGCGAATTGTTTGAGGAACTGAACCGGGTCTTGGAGCCGCACTACCGCCATGATTTAACCTTTGAATTTATTACTCATCGTTTTACCCAGCGGGCCAAGCTAAACATCAATCAGCTGTTTCCCCAATCCAGACTGGATATGGACGAAAGCAAGCGCCAATTTAAGTACGGTCAATTTGGCTACGGTAAGTACGTTTATCCTAAGGAGGCACTGGCAGAAATAAGCCAACTGTTCCAGCTTCACTTGGCCAAGCATTTCCCCGGAGCAAAAGTAGAGTATCTGGTATAGAAAATATAGATATATAATATTGTGATTTTTGTAACATAATGTCTTGCAATAATAAGATAAATTTGTTACTTTTGGCACAAATAAAGCTTGCCGGTACGGTCTGTGAGCAAACTGCCCACATCATCGGGGTGCCTTCGCGACAAAAAATAAAAATTCTTTGACATTAGCTGGTTGTGGGGCAAAGCCTTAACAAGGGAAAGGATTTAATTGCTGCGTAAATTGTTAACACCGGTGTCATTTGTGTTTATTTCTCTGCGTAAAGGAGGTTTTAAAATGAGAGATATAAAGGTTTATGCAGGAGAAAATTGCATTGTTATTCATGTGAAAACAAACTATCTTTTCCCTGCCTGTGCCACCATTAGTCGATTGCATGACAACGTTTGGTATTTTAACCGATTGATTGTACCAAAATGCACAAGGCGTCAGGGCTTGGCCGGTGAGTTAATGAAAAAGCTTGTGACGCTGTTAGATGATAATAAAATTATTTTAATTAATGAAGTTCAGGGTACCGGTGATTTAAACAATGACCAACTGGTTATATTTTATAAAAAATATGGTTTCTTTGAAACAGACCGCCCCTACCGGTTAATCCGCCTACCCAGCCGGTAGTAAAGTATTAAAGCACTGATTTTTCCACATATCGGTGGGCAAAAACCGGAGACCGGTTATCAGCCGGTCTCCGGTTAAATATGGCTATTCTGTTAAGGCTTCTGCCAGCAGCTCGGCTGTGTGCTTAACTACCATGTTTTTGCCTCTGGCATCCAGACCGCCGCTGATTTGCATTTTACAACCGGGGCAGTCCAGGGCCAACACGCCGGCACCGGTAGCTTCCGCATTGGCTAATTTCTTTTCCAGTATGGCCAGGGAAATTTCCGGCATCTTAATTGAATAAGAACCGCCAAAACCACAGCATTCATCGCAGCCCTTCATTTCAGTAACGTCAACACCCGCCTTGCTCAGCAGCTGCCGGGGTTCTTGCCAAACCCCCAGGGCCCGTTTCATGTGGCAGGAATCATGGTAGGTTGCCTTGATCCCCAAACCTTTAAATTTAAGTTCCTTGCCATGTTTAGTTACAAACGATGCAAAATCAATAACTTTGGCCGCAATTTTCTCAGCCCGTGCCCGCCAGGCCGGGTCATCTTTAAAGTGCTCCGGGTAATGGTGTTTCAACACCTCAACACAGGTGGGGCACAGCGAAACAATGTAATCCACGTTTTCTTTTTCCAAAGCTTCAATGTTCTGCTTGGCTAATTTTACGGCTACCTCCGGTGCTCCCATCTGGCTGGCAGGGATACCGCAGCAGGTTTGCTCCATGGGGAACACCACTTCCATCCCCATTTTATTAAGCACCTTATAGGCAGCTTCACCCTGTTCAGGGTAGACAAAATCCCCCAGGCAACCGGCATAATAAGCAACCTTGGCCTTTACTTTACCTTTGGGCTTAGCGTGTCCCACCCGGTCCCGCAGCGGTGTTGCAGCAACCGCCGGCAGGCTGCGGCCTTCGGTAAGTCCGGAGAAGAATAAGGGCAGATGGCGAATCATATTGCCTTTAACAAAAGGTTTTTGCGCCAGAGAGGCGGTTCTGATTAAAGAATGGAACAGTTTACGGTTGGTCAATACCTTTTCTAAAATCAGCTTTTGCCCCATGGGCAAGCCGTCTTTCTTAACGGTGCGGCGGCGCAGCTCAACAATCAGACTGGGAATGTCCACCTTGCCGGGGCAGAAAGACTTGCAGCGTTCGCAGCGCAGACAAAGGTTTTGCAGTTCGCCGGCCTTTTCAAAGCTATTTAAGAAGGCAGTTAAAATCGTGCCAATACCACCGGTGTATACATCGCCATAAACGTGACCGCCCACCTGCTGGAACACCGGACAAACATTCAAGCAGGAAGCACAACGGATACATTGCAGAGCTTGTTTAAAAACAGGGTCGTTGCGCATTTCGGTGCGGCCGTTATCCATCAGTACAATGTGCATTTGTTTTTGCTGTATAATGTTGCCATCCATGTCAATGGCCGGGGTTGGGCCGGTCATCATAGTCACATAACTGGTTAGTTTTTGACCGGTAGCACTGCGGGGCAGCGCTTCTAAAATGGGACCCACATCTTCAAATTTGGCCACCAGTTTTTCCATCCCCACCAGTACCACATGCACCGGAGGAACCGTGGTAGTAAGCCGCCCGTTGCCCTCGTTGGTGCACATGACAATTGTACCGGTTTCAGCCACTGCTATGTTGGCGCCGGAAATACCCATTTCTGCCCGCAGAAATTTATTGCGCAAGTTCTCTCTGGCTACCTTTACCAGTTTAGGAATATCGGGTTCTAAATGTTCGTTGACTTCTTTGGAGAATATTTCTGCCACTTCGCCGCGGGTCATGTGAATGGCAGGCATTACCATATGGGAAGGACGCTGGCCGCACAGCTGAATAATCCATTCTCCCAGGTCTGATTCTGCCACATCCTGGATGCCGTTTTCATTAAGAAATTGATTAAGGTGAATTTCCTCTGAAGCCATAGATTTGGACTTAATAATATGATTTACATGGTTCTCTCTGGCAACTTTGAGGATATATTCTTTAGCTTCCTGAGCGGTTTTGGCCCGAAAGACGATGGCGCCGTTTTTTTGCGCATTAGCAGCAAACTGCTCCGCCAGTTTCTCCATATTTTCTGCGGCGTAGCTCTTAGCTACACGAATTTTTTCTCGGATGGCCTCAAAATCTTTACCTTCGTAGGCCTTGGCACGGGCAATGGGGTAAGCTTCCCCGAAACGCCCCAGGGCACCCTTTAAATTGTCGTTATTCAGGGCGGCATTAATCTCTTGTTTCAATTTTGCTGTCCCCATGATGTACCTCCTAGTCTATAAACACAATGATTAATCTGCCCGGACCATGCACACCAATG
This sequence comes from Desulforamulus hydrothermalis Lam5 = DSM 18033, assembly GCF_000315365.1. Classification (NCBI taxonomy): domain Bacteria; kingdom Bacillati; phylum Bacillota; class Clostridia; order Eubacteriales; family Peptococcaceae; genus Desulforamulus; species Desulforamulus hydrothermalis. The sequence continues at coordinate 50,399 of NZ_CAOS01000012.1, read as the reverse complement.
GTGAGCACCCTTTCAATATCGGCAGTTCGGCTGGGCCCACTCACAAAAGTAAGGTATTTAGGAAGCTCGCCCAGGTTTTTATTGTAAACAGCAATGGCATCTAACAAAGTTGGCAAAAGATTCTTTGTCTGTACCAAAACCAAGTGCACCGGCGGCAGAATAGACACCATACGGCTTTCTATACCGGTGGCATTGCCAACCAGGGTGCCGATTTCAGCAATGGCATAGTCTAATTGCGAAATGCCCAGACCGGCATCCGCCGCGTTTTGGCGCAAGTTCTCATCGGTCATGGTGATACCCAGTTGACCGGCAAGTGCTTTGACGTCCAGTTCGTCAACCAGCGGCCCGGCAGCATAAACCGCTTTGGAAATCTTTAATTCTTTAATCAATTGGCTAACCAACCGGCGAGCATCTGCCATATTGGCTGCTCGATATACTTCGGCAGATAATGCTTCGGCAGCGGTTTTAAATTTTTCGTACAAAGCATCACCTGCAAATTTATCACAGGCCTCTTTGATAGGAACTTTTGCTTGTACGGCACTCATACAATCCACCTCTTAATAAGATTTTTTTGGAACCTTTATAATAAAATTTACATTCCGAACATTTTGAGGGCATGATGGTCTGACCACATTATCCATTCTAATAATTCCTCCAGCAACGCGGAGAAATAAAACTCATCGACAGTTTAATAGTTTGTGTCAGAATATTCTTTACCAAAATCCGGCTTGATAACTTAATATGCCAAAGTATACTGCATTTTCCTTGAAATAAAACAACTATTTTCTGATTTTCAGTATATTAAAATTTTCGACAAAATGCAATAATTATTACTGGATTAGCTTCCCTTAAATAAACAGTCATAATATTAGAATAAGTCTTAACAAAACTTAGTAGCGACCGGTTTCCTCGCCGGGGCTTTGGTATGGCGTTATTTCCACTAATATTGTATCGATACCTATTTTCTTAATTTTATCCCAGGGAACCACCAGTTCGTCTTCCCGCCCAAAAAGACCCAGAAAGCGGCCCTGTCCCGGTAATATAAGGGCGGCAATGCGACCCGCTTCCAAATCAATATCAATATCCTTAATCATTCCTAACCTTCTGCCGTCCACTATATTTACCACCTCTCTTATGCGCAGGTCAGAAATCTTAATCATTTTGCCACCTCCCAATTAATGTATATGCAGCATGCCGGCTTTTCTGCACAAAAAAGGGAGTGTCTGAAAAGTCATTTTATAACATTTAAAAACAGGCATCCCGTCCCACTTTAACAGCGGCGACGGGACGCAACGTGTAGACAAGCGTTCATCGGCGGTTTGTGATCCACTGTAGCTACGGTCAACGCACCGGCCACTCTTGATGGCAACAATCTTATACGTACTTTCGCATGTGGTTTAGAGCGGCTTTTTCTAACCGGGATACTTGTGCCTGGGAGATTCCGATCTCCTCAGCCACCTCCATTTGGGTTTTACCTTCAAAAAAACGCAGTGTTAAAATGTGCTTTTCGCGATCGCTGAGTTTGGTTAGGGCTTCTTTGATGGATATTTCCTCCAGCCAGCTGAAGTCCTGGTTTTTCTCATCACTAATCTGATCCATGACAAATATGGGATCTCCCCCATCATGGTAAATGGGCTCAAACAAAGAAATGGGCTCTTGGATTGCATCCAGGGCAAAAATAATTTCCTCCCTGGGCATTTTTAATTCACCGGCAATTTCATTTATTGACGGTTCCCGGGAAAACTTATTAACCAAACTGTCTCTCACTTGCAGAGCTTTATATGCTACATCCCGCAGCGACCTGCTGACCCTGATGGGATTGTTGTCACGCAGGTATCTCCTTATTTCCCCAATAATCATCGGTACAGCATAAGTGGAGAATTTTACGTTTTGACTGAGATCAAAATTATCAATGGCTTTCATAAGACCAATACATCCCACTTGGAACAGGTCGTCCACATATTCGCCCCGGTTGGTAAAACGTTGTATTACACTGAGTACCAACCTTAAATTGCCGTTAATCAACTCATTTCTGGCATTTTTGTCGCCCTGCTGCATTGCTTCGAACAAAGTTCTCATCTGGCTGTTCGTTAGTACCGGAAGTTTGGATGTGTTAACACCGCAGATCTCAACTTTGTTTACCAGCATGGATCGGCCTCCCAACCTTATGTCTAGTAGCGGTGGTACCAGTGATAAAACCTATTCTCTTGACTTACAGTTCATTATTGCCTTGGTAAATTTCTTATATACATGCTTGTTAAGAGCATCAAAAAACCCCAAAAACAACCGTAATTCATTGTTTTTGAGACTTTTGCTTGCTGATACCGGCCCTCTCATATTACTCTAAACGGTGAATTTCTTTTTTTAATCTTTTAATAATTCTCTTTTCCAACCTGGATATATAAGATTGTGAAATTCCCAACAGGTCAGCCACTTCTTTTTGGGTTTTTTCTGCACCGTTATTCAAACCAAAACGCAGTTCCATAATTCTTCTTTCCCGGCCGGATAATTTTAATAGCGCCTGATGCAGCAGTTTTTTGTCAACTTCCTCTTCCAGGTTTTTGTAGATTATATCGTTTTCAGTCCCCAATACATCTGATAAAAGTAATTCGTTACCGTCCCAATCAATGTTTAAGGGCTCATCAAAAGATACCTCAGAACGGGTTTTATTGTTGCGCCTTAAGTGCATTAATATCTCATTTTCAATACAGCGGGAAGCGTATGTAGCCAGCTTTATTTTTTTATGGGGATCAAAGGTATTAACAGCTTTAATTAAACCAATGGTACCGATAGACACCAGGTCTTCAATACCTACACCCGTGTTTTCAAATTTCCGGGCAATATAAACCACTAATCGGAGATTTCTTTCAATAAGAATATTTTTAACTTTAATATCTCCGCTGCCCAACCGCTCAATTAAATCATTTTCTTCATCATTGGAAAGGGGCGGCGGCAAAGCTTCGCTACTGCCAACATAATGAACCTCCTGCCGGTAACCTAACCAGTGGATAACCCGGGCCACATAAAGACGAATCAATATTCTTAAATGCCAGGCGTTTTTCAAGCCTCTCCCTCCCTGAACCCCATCCTTTGGCCTTTTCTTTTAGGAAGCCAGTAATTGCGGGTGCAACAAAGCTCTGTAGGCGGTCTCCGGGCTAAGTCTTTGGTCATATATGCCTACCACCACGTCTTTAACCCGCTGTTGTTTATCTTGATAAAAAATTTCTATATTATCAGGTTGGATGCCCAACAGCATGCCGTGTTCGCTGCCAACGGCATGAAAAGGTATTAACCGCAAGCGTTTGGCGTAAGATGTCTGCGCCAGTGACAGCATCATGTGTGAGCCGTCTTTGGTTTTCCCTGACTGGAAAAGCCCGCAGATCTCTGCCGGCAGCAGCGGCTGCAAAACTTCATATTCCACTATGACAACCGGGTGCCGGCTCAAGGGTTCCATCAGCCGGTTGCCGGTATCCACCAATGCCTCCAGGGAAACCGATTTTCCCCACAGGGTAACAGTTAAGGGGATTTTAACAGCCTTTAAATGCAGCTGCCTAAGCCGGCTGTCAATCCCCCACTTCCCGGCCCCAAGGCAGCAAAGTACCGTACAAGTTAAGATCAGCCATTTATGGTAACTCATGTCCGCCAGGGGGCCTTTAAATTGCACCACCGTTATGTTTTGCCCCAAATAATGCAATCCCGCCGCAATGCCGCCTACAGTAAAGCCAATCAGTATAAACCAAAGAAAATTACGCATAAATTTTTGCCAAGAAGTATAGCCAAAGGCTATTAGAACCATCAACGCGGCAGTCAACAATTTAGCCCAAAAACTGCCTGCCAGGTTAAACCCGGGAACAAAAATTGCCAGGGCATAAAGACAACCTATAGCCGCAGCACTTAATAATCTGACCGGAGAACCGGCAGGGGTGACGTTTAATCTGGAAGTTAACCAGAGTACAGTGAAGTTCATTACCAGGTTAACAAGAATAATTTCATCTAAGTAGACCACTTGTCTCATTTATGTCTACCCCGTTATTACACAGGCTGATTAGTACCATCATATGGCTTGTTTAAATTAAATATTCCATCACTACCGGCAATAAAAAACCCTGGCAGTATTATACAACGCCAGGGTTAGAAAAAAATGTAAATATATGGTAATTAATTCCATTATTTTCAGAGCCGGTTTTACATTTTTTTAAGTAAATACAAACATCTTAATTTAAAGGATCGTTAATATCATGGCGGTTTGCATCTTTACGAGCCGGCCCCCGGTTGGGATCAATAAATCGCTGCTGGCTCCTTACCCTGTCCAGCGCTTCTTTACGGGTCAAACTTTCTTGATTGGCTGGTGGTTTTTTCATTACATCACCTCCGGCTGTTTCTCTTAATTATTTTGCCCCGGTGCATTCAGGCTATCCGCTACAAAAAAACACTATAAATCCCCTGCCAAAGTCGTCGGCAAAGATCACAAAACCTCCCGGCAGTTTTGCTAAACCTCTGTCCCAAAAAACAACCCCCCTGTTATTTAGGGGGGCAGACTGCTGTCTTAGCGTCGGCGCAGGAAAGCAGGAATGTCCAGGTCGTCCTGCCCGGCAAAGGGTTTAATTTCCATGTCGGGCTTTTTCTTTTCTTTTCTTGCGGGCACATGATGGTCAAACCCGGTGGCAATCACCGTCACCCTTACTTCTTCGTTCATTCTTTCGTCTATGACGGCACCAAAAATAATATTTGCTTCCGGATCAGCAGCCTGGGCAATAATTTCTGCCGCTTCGTTAACCTCAAACAAGCCCAGGGAGGAACCACCGGTAATGTTTAACAGCACACCTCGCGCCCCCTCAATGGAAGTTTCCAGCAGGGGGCTGGAAATAGCCATGCGGGCCGCTTCAGTAGCACGGTTTTCTCCCGTGGAGCTGCCAATACCCATGAGTGCCGAGCCGGTATCCTTCATAATGGTCTTGACATCGGCAAAATCCAGGTTAATCAAGCCGGGTACGGCAATTAGGTCGGAAATGCCCTGCACACCCTGACGCAATACATCATCGGCTATGCGAAAAGCTTCCACAATGGAGGTATGTTTATCAATAACTTGCAACAGCCGGTCATTGGGAATGGTAATTAAGGTATCCACTTTGCTTTTTAAGTTTTCAATCCCTTGTTCCGCCTGGGTTAACCTTTTTCTGCCTTCAAACGTAAAGGGTTTGGTAACAACGCCAACCGTCAAGGCACCCAGTTCTTTGGCAATTTCCGCCACCACCGGAGCTGCTCCGGTACCGGTGCCACCGCCCATACCGGCGGTAACAAAAACCATATCAGCTCCCTTAAGAGCCTGCATTATTTCGTCCCGACTTTCTTCTGCCGCCTTACAGCCGATTTCCGGGTTGGCGCCGGCACCTAAACCTTTCGTCAGTTTAGTACCTATCTGTATTTTGTGGTTGCTCTGGGACAAGAACAATGATTGAGCATCTGTGTTAACCGCGACAAACTCAACACCTTTTAACCCGGCGCTGATCATACGGTTGACCGCATTATTCCCGCCGCCCCCAACACCGATTACTTTAATGTTCGCAAAATTATCCAGATCTAATTCAAAATCAAGCATGATTATCCTCCTCCGTATTTTGCCGTCAAGCCGTTCACTTATATAAACCTGCTTATTACTTCACGCCATCCGGTTTGGTTTCCTGTGCGGCGGGTGCTTCCTTTGGCGCCGTAGAGCACCATGCCTAAGACTGAAGCATATACGGGGCTGCCCCACTCCTCCTGAGACATAGCCAATTTGACAGGATGACCCACTGCCACCGGGCAATTCATCTGGCAAGCGGCCAAATCCACTATTCCCTTTAATAAAGACCCACCTCCAGTTAAAATAACCCCCCCCGTTAACGAGGCAAGCCTAACATGTTGGCTTAATGCCTGATAAACCAGTTCAAAAATTTCCTGGCTTCTTGATTTTATAATATCACTGGCTGTACAAGCCGGCACCGTCCTGTTTGCCCGCCCTCCGACACCGCTGATTGTCAGCGTCGTGGAAGAATCCGGTCTGAGCAAACCAAGGGACCGCTTAATGCGTTCCCCTTCGCTGAGCGAGGTTCGCAAACACAGTGCCAAATCACTGGTGATATGTTCACTGCCGACAGGCAGCATGCGGGTTAAAACCGGCTCTCCTTGGTTATAAACAGCCAAACCGGTCAGTGCCCCCCCCAGATCTATTAACACCGTGCCAATGTGCTTATGCGTATGATTTAAAATTGCTTCGGCGGAAGCAATAACTGAGGAAAATGCTTGGCGAATTGTCACTCCTGCCATGGCTATAGCTTCATACAATTGAACATCCGTGATTTCACAAGTTCCCGCCGGTTGACTGGCATACGGCAGCGAACAATAAAATTCCTTAATACTCAGGCCGGCCATGGCTTGTGCCATACCCACAGCATGAGCAATGGATTTGCCTAATGAGGTTTTGTCAATAACCACGCCCTTACGGATCCCCAGGGCGGCACACTCTCCCCACCCCTTGATCACAGGGTGACCGTGCAGGCCGGCTTCAGCGATTACTGATACCACTTTGGTGGTACCAATATCCAGTCCACCAATTATATGTTTCCTGGCCAAGCCAGGCACCTCCCAGGCAACTGTTTACTTAAAATGTAAAATTCAACATAGAATAGAAATTCCCTTTTATGTAACAGCCAAAAATGCTTTATTTTTTTAATAAATGCCGCCGAATAATGGCGAGATTTTGGAATAAACGGACACCAAAGGCCACCACCGCCGCTGTACTGAGCGGCACGCCCAATTTAGTGCCAATGTAAGCTAAACCGGCTGCCAATAAAATATTGCTAAAGAATCCGGTTACAAAAATACGGTTGTCATAATGGTTTTCCATAGCGGCACGAATCCCGCCGAAAACCGAATCCAGAGCGGCCAACACACCCAACCCCAGATACTGAGCATATACCTGGGGTAGTACCATGGGAACATTCAGCCCTATGATGGCTCCTATGCTCAATCCCAGCAGCGCCAGCAAAACACCCACGAGCATAATTATTTTTCCTCCTTTAACGGCCTGGCATATTCAATGTTAATAGGGTGGTTGTAGGCCGGCAAGGTTAATAATTGCTTTTTGGTTACGGTAACGGCAACCCCCCAGTCCCGCATTGTATCAACCAGACCGCCTTTAATCAATAGGGCGCTTTCCAGTTGATCCGGCGACCCAATAGCTCGCACCTGATAGGGGGGAGAAATTCTGGTCAGGTTAACGTCAATAAAAGAACCTGCCAAACGGATCTCACTGGTGGAGATGATTCTCTCATCATTAACAGACAGGCCCTCCGCACCGGCAGCTCGCAGTTCGTTTACCACCCTGAGCAAATCCTCATCCCTGACGGTGAAAAGATTAGCTCCTCCCTGCGGGTCTTCCTTTTTGACTGGTTCCAGGGTTACTTCCACACCCGGACCTGTCAGTTTTGTCATTCCGGCCAGCTGGCGTACTTTTTGCAATTCGTTATGTACCGCCTGGGAGGCTTCCGGTCGGCCCTTGGCCGCTTGGGCTAATTTATTTTCCAGATCGTTGGCCTCCATCAGCAGGGTATTATATTCCTTTTCGAGTTGTTTTAATTCGGTGGTTAAAAGCTGTACCCTGTCGATAGGGACACCGGCATCTATTCTGCCGGTGGTGCGAAATTGAAAAGCCACCATCATGCCAAGCACTACTGATACCAGCACAATTGATACATAGAGTATTTTATTCATACTATCCCGCCTTACCCGCCTTATTCTTCCACTGCCGGTCGGGCATACTCAAAGGTTGTAGGTCCGGTATACTCAGCAATTTCTATGCCGGTTTTTTTCCGCACCTGCACCTGGATGCCCCAAATTTTCAGTTGCTCCACTACGCCGCCCTTCATAAACAAAGAATTTTCCAGGGTATCCGGGTTACCAATAGCGGTAATGGTAAACGGTGCAGGCAGTCTTTTGTTTTTATTGGTAAGAATGGTGGGTCCAATGCAGCGTATCTCACTGGTAGCAATTAAACGCACCCCGTTTAAAGCTATGGCCTCCGCTCCGGCGGCTTTTAGCTCATTGATAACCCGGAGAACATCTTCATCGTGCAGCACAAACAGGTTGGGATCTTGTCCCGGAGGCAGCGCTACATTGCTGTCGTTTAAGGTCACTTCCACACCCGGCCCCACTACTGCCTTGGTGCCGGCAATAATCCGGTAAATTTCCAATTCTCTGCGGTTAATATCTGATACCGATGCTTTTTTGTCAAGTTTTTCCCGCAGTTCGTTAACCCGCTGCTGCAGCCGGTTGCGTTCCTCTTTTTTCTGATTAATTTCGTTGGACAGGGCTTGTACTCTGGCAATGGGCGGCGTTTCGTTGATATCTTTGTAAGAACGGTATTGAACCGACAGCATTAACCCTAAAACTATGCCCACCAGTACAATGCCCCACTGGTATTTTTCCATTTTCATGGTTGCCCCTCCGGCTGCTGTTTCAAATATTTAACCACAGGCACCCTGGGGTTGGAAATATCAACATATTCAATCCGGTTGCCGGTTTGCCGCAGGCTGTCCAACACCTGTTGGAAAACAGTGCCTTTGTAGGCAACATCCCTAGGCAATCCCAGTTTGCCCTGAACCCCGTCAATGGTATATAAATTAATTTGACCGTCTTTGCCGATATTAATTTCTGATAGTTTAACAGCTAAAGAACGTGGTAATTGGGATAAGATTGACAGTGCCACCGGCAGGTTCTCTGCCGACACCGGTTGCCCAGGTTGTGGCACTCTAACCTGCAGGCCGGTAATGATGGGTAAAGCTGAGGCAATCTGACCCTTTTGCAAGTATACCCCATCAGCATCCACTTTAATAAAGCCGTTTTGTACCGGCAGCAGTGCCACAGCCGTTCTCTCCACAACTGTTATGGTAATCTTGTTGGGTAAGGATCGCTTTAACTGCGAGCTTTTAATCATAGGAACCAGGCTTAACCTTTTTGCCGCCTCGGCCAGGTTCACTTTAAATATATTGGCATTGAGATGCAGCCCGGACAGCTTAATAATTTCTTCCTCGGTTAACTGGCGATTGCCGTTCACCGTAATATATTTAATCTCAAAAAAAGGTGATTGCAATAAAACATAAATTGAAACTGAAACCAGTAAAATAAAAAAAACACTTTGCAGCAAGTGGTTCTTCTTGCGTGGGGAACCTGTATGAGGCCTGTACACAGTCCCACTCCTTACCTGTTTTTTCCCGCTATGTTTTTACAACATTATAACTGAAATAAATAATTCTTGTCCAAGGCAAAACCAAAAAAAGAGTCATTAACTGTTGACTCTTATAATACGTGCGCCCAGGGCATTATATTTCTTTTCTATCCGCTCGTAACCCCTGTCAATATGCTCAATATTGCTTAAAACGGTGCCGTCTTCCCCGGCCAGCGCAGCCAGGATAAGGGCAGCTCCCGCCCGCAGATCGCTGGCTTCTACGCAAGCCCCGGTCAGTCGTTTGACACCTTTAACCACAGCTGTATGTCCTTCCAGGTAAATATCCGCTCCCATGCGGCGGAATTCTGAAACATGTTTAAACCGATTTTCAAAAATAGTTTCGGTAATGACACTGGTTCCGTCGGCAACGGTAAGTAAAGCCATCATCTGGGGCTGCATATCTGTGGGAAACCCCGGATACGGCATGGTTTTAATATCAGCCGCTTTCAGTTGCCCGTTACCCTGTACCCGCACCCAGTCTTCGCCAACTTCTACCGTTACGCCCACTTCCCTTAATTTGTAAATAACGGGATCTAAGTGCTCGGGAATCACATTGGCCACCGTAACATCACCCTGGGTAATAGCCCCGGCAATCATATGGGTTCCGGCTTCAATGCGGTCCGGGATTACCGTGTGGGTAACCGACCCTAATTCTTTCACCCCTTCAATTCGTATAACATCTGTACCGGCACCCACAATTTTAGCCCCCATAGCGTTAAGAAAGTTCTGCAAATCAACAATCTCAGGCTCTTTGGCTGCATTTCTAATAACCGTGGTACCCTGCGCCAGAACGCCGGCCATCATTAAGTTTTCAGTGGCCCCCACACTGGGAACATCAAAATGAATTACTGTGCCTGCTAATTGATTGGCTGACGCCGTAATATAACCAAATCTTTCAGATATTTTGGCTCCCAGGGCAGCTAAACCTTTAAAGTGAAGGTTCATGGGGCGAGACCCGATGTTGCAGCCACCGGGATAAGAAATTTTAACATTGCCAAATCGACCCAGCAAAGGACCCAATACCAGGTTAGAGGCCCGCATTTTGCGCATCAGATCTTCAGAAATTTCCTGCGACTGGACGTAGGTACAGTCCACCGTCATAGTATTGCCTTCGAAAACTGTCTTTGCGCCCAGGTAATTAAGAAGTTCCTGCATAACAAAAACATCTCTTAACCTGGGAACTTGCTGAATTGTGCAAATGCCGCCGCTTAGTAATGTTGCTGCCAGGATCGGTAAGGAAGCATTTTTTGAACCGTTTGCTTTGATAGTTCCCTTTAGGCGGTTACCTCCTACAATCACGAACTTTTCCATCTTGCCACCTCCGCCTAATCTTCTCCCAACACTCTCACTTCCAGGTGCAGTTCAATGCCAAAAGCTTCCTGCACCATTTTTTTTATTTTTTCAATGAGGGTTAAAACGTCTCGTGCCGTAGCACGGCCAAGGTTTAATATCCAGTTGGCATGTTTGGTGGAAACTTGCGCATCTCCCACCCGGAGACCCTTGCCGCCACAGGCTTCTATTAATCTGCCGGCGTAATCACCGGCGGGATTTTTGAAAACACTGCCTGCATTAGGATAACCCTGGGGCTGGGCAGCTTTTCTTTTTAACAAATAGTCCCGGGTTTCCTGTTCGATTAATGCTTTGCTTTTAGCATAACCCTGCCATAGGGCAGAAACACAAATAACCTGTTTGCCTTGCAGGTTGCTGGTACGGTATTGAAAACCCAGCTCTTTATTGTGCAGTGTAACAAACCGGTTGTGTTCGTTTATCACTTCAACTGAATGTAAAACATTTGCCACACAACCGTTGACTGCCCCGGCGTTCATTACAATGCCCCCTCCCAGTGAACCGGGAATACCGGCGGCAAACTCAAAACCGCCCAGGCCGGCCCGGCGGGCCGCTGCCGCCAGTTCCGGCAGCATGGCACCGGCGCCGGCCTTAATGGTAGTCCCTTGCACAGAAATCTCCGCCAAGCCCCGGCCCACTTTAAGGACTACCCCCCGGATGCCGCCGTCTTTAACCAGCAGATTTGACCCGTTGCCGATTACCGTCAGGGGGATATCTCTGGTTCTGACAAACTCCACTACCCGACGAATATCTTCTTTGTCACCGGGATCAACAAAAAGGTCCGCCTTGCCGCCAATGCGCCAGGTGGTATGTTTACTCATTGGCTCATCGGTTTTGACAGTACCCTTAACCAGTGACCGAAGCTCGCCCGCCAGTGCAGTATAAACCATGCTTACTTTTCCTCCAGTCTTTTAAGCAGTGCCCCGCCCAAGGTGTAAATATCACCGGCCCCCATGGTCAATACCAAATCCCCCTGTCTGACTTCGCCGGCCAGGAAATCTGCCGCTTCTGCCAGGCCTGGCAGGTAGACAACCTGTTGTCCTGCCTGTTTGGGCATGGCATCAATAATCAGCTTTGTATGCACACCTTCAATGGGCTGTTCACTGGCAGCATAAATATCAGTGAAAACAACCAGGTCCGCTTGACCGAAAGACTGCCCAAATTCTCGGTAAAGCTGTCTGGTTCGGGAATATCTGTGGGGTTGAAAAACGGCAATAATTCTTCCCGGGTGAACAGATCTTGCTGCCTGCAGGGTCGCCTTTACTTCTGTGGGGTGGTGAGCATAGTCGTCCACAACCTGTACCCCGCCCGCTTCGCCAATTAGCTGAAAACGTCTTTTGGCTCCTTGAAATGTTCTCAGCGCATTGGTTATCTGAGCAAAAGTAAGCCCCAGATACCTCCCCACCGCTACGGCCGCCAGGGCATTAAGAAGGTTGTGGTAACCCGGCACCTGCAGGGCCAGAGTGCCAAGTTTTTCTCCCCGATAATACACTTCACCGCAGTTAAAGCCGTCTTTACCTTTCAGAGAGTGTAAAACATAGTCAGCACCGGCATCCTGCGAACCGTAGGTAATCAGCGGGCAGGTCAGACTGCCTCGCATTTGTTTAAGAACAGGATCATCCAGGCAAATTACCGCCACGCCATGCTGCGGCACCTTATTAAGGAAAGCCCGAAAGGCCTCTGTTAACTTTTCTTGACTGCCGTAATAATCCAAGTGGTCATCCTCGATATTGGTTACCACAGCCACCTGAGGTTCCAACAATAAAAAGGACCCGTCGCTTTCATCTGCCTCAGCCAACAGCAGCTCGCCCCGCCCCAGTTTGGCATTGCCACCGATTTTGCTCAAGTCACCTCCGATCAATATGGTGGGATCCAGCCCGTTATCTTCTAATACCAGGGCTGTCATGGATGTGGTGGTGGTTTTGCCATGGGCTCCTGCCACCGCAATGCCTTGTTTTGATTGCATCAGCCGGGCCAGCATTTCCCCACGCTTAACCAGCGGTATACCCAACCGGTTAGCCGCCAGCACTTCCGGGTTGTCGGGGGAAATAGCGGTAGAAATTACTACCGTGTCAATATCCCGGTCGATATGGCCGGCCTCATGCCCCACATAGCACTTGGCACCTAAGCTTTGCAGCCGTTCCAAAACCGCTGAATATTTGGCATCCGATCCCGATACCCGGCAACCCATGCCCAATAAAACAGTGGCAATGCCGCTCATACCGGCACCACCGATACCGACAAAATGAATTCTTTTCAGGTTTCCCTGCAATTATGTCACTCCTTCCCGAAACAAGACTGCCCCGCCTGAAGATTGGCTCCTGTCTGCCTATGGGTTAATCTTAATCAACAAGTCATCACCGCCGGAGCGTTTCTGTAAGCCATACTATGCACCTTGACCGGCGGGTGTTACTGCCGGGCAAGCCGGCAGGCTTGTCCTGTTCCGCAGCAAATAAAAGACGGCCCCGACCGCTGAAATAAGCTACGGCCGCGGCAATATCTCTTCCACGCATTTAATAATATCACGAAGTGCCTCGGGACGCCCTAAATTTTGGCTGGCCCGGGCCATGTCCTGCCGTTTGTCCGGCCGGTTAATAACAGCGTCAATACTTTCAACCAGCCGCCGGCCTGTCAGCTCGGCATCCTTGATCAGCACCGCTGCCCCCCGGTCTGCCAGTGCCCGGGCATTATATTCCTGATGGTTCTCAGCCGCATAAGGATAAGGAATTAAGATGGCGGGCAGTCCCAAAGCCGTTAGTTCCGCCAAAGTAGCGGCACCGGCCCGGCTAACCACCAGATCGGCAGCAGCCAGGGCTTCATGCATATTGTATAAATATGGTTTAACAATAATATTGACATATTTATCCAAAACAATACTTTGGCTAGATAATTCTTGCAAAAATTCCCGGTACCCTGCTTGTCCGGTAGCGTGCAGCACCTGTACCTGCGGGTGGTTGCCGTATCGTTTAATCACCTCAATCATTGCTTGATTAATTTTCCTGGCCCCCCGGCTGCCGCCAAAAACCAGCAATGTCAGTTTTTCCCGGCTTAAATTCAGGGAGCCCAAAGCCTCAGAACGGCGAGCCTGCAAAATTTCCGGGCGAATGGGCAAACCGGTGAGCTTCACCCGGGCCTTGCCGGAAAAATAACGCCGGGAGTCCTCAAAGGTAACCGCCACCAAATCAACAAACCTGGATAAAATGCGGTTAGTTATGCCGGGTAAAGCATTCTGTTCGTGAATTAAAGTCGGTATCCCCAGTCTGGCAGCTGCCATAACTACCGGTCCGCAGACATAACCGCCGGTGCCAATAACAATATCCGGCTGAAATTTTTTGATAATACGGCCGGCTTCCCGGTAACCCTGCCAGGCTTGCCACAGCACTTGCAAGTTGGCTAAGGATATCTTTCTCGCCAGGCCGGACACCGTAATGGCTTGAAAAGGGAAATGGGCCTTGGGCACAATATCCGCCTCAAGACCTCGATTGGTTCCCACATATAAAATTTCCGTCCGGGGAAAATGTTGCTGCAGGCCTCTGGCAATGGCCAGAGCCGGGTAGATGTGGCCACCGGTACCGCCGCCTGTTAAAATAGCACGCAAAGCCTTCACCTCAGTTAAGGTTGATATTCTTAAACATAAAGGTTTTTTAATAATTACCGGAACCTTTATTCAGCGCGGTGTAGTATACTTGGAAATATTCAAAAGAATACCTATACCCAGCAGGGTAAACAATAATGAGGTTCCGCCATAGCTGATAAAAGGCAACGGCACCCCGGTTACCGGCAAAGAACCGGTTACCACCCCCATGTTAATCATGGCCTGCAGGGCAATACTGCTGGTAATCCCTGCCGCCAGGAGACTGGCGAAGGGGTCCGGTGAAGTAACTGCAATTTTTAAGCCGCGCCAAACAAACATAATAAACAGCAGGACAATCAAGGAAGCCCCGATGAAACCAAGCTCCTCCCCTGTGATGGCAAAAATAAAATCAGTGTGATTTTCCGGCAGATAGAGATACTTTTGCTTGCTTTGCCCCAGCCCAACCCCGAATAAACCGCCGGAGCCCAGTGCATAAAGGGATTGTATTATATGATAACCACTCCCCTGTGGGTCAGCTTCAGGATCCAAAAAGGCAAGAAACCTTTTCATGCGGTAGGGCTCAAAGTAAATGGCCAGTCCCACCGCTACCAGCCCCAATCCCGCCAGACTGCCCAGGTGAGAGAGCCTGGCCCCGGCGGCAAAAAACATGATAAAAACCGTGCCGCACAGGACGATGGCCGTTCCCAGGTCAGGCTGCAGCAGGATCAAACCGGCAGCCAGCGCCATCACAACCAGGTAAGGCAGCAGCCCTTCTGTAAAGGAGTTTAACCTGTCGCCTTTTTTTGATAACCCAAAAGCCACAAACATAATCATACAGAGTTTAACCAGCTCAGCCGGCGAGAAAGACATAAAACCCAGGTTGATCCACCGCCGTGCACCGTTTACCACCTGGCCTACCCCCGGCAACAACACAGCGATTAAGAGAATAAACCCGGTTAAAATAATAGGCCCAATCCATCTTTTCAACCTGTAATAATCGAAATTCATCATAAAAAACATCACTGCCAAACCCATCAGAGCCCAGAGCAACTGCCTTTTGAAGAAGTAGAAACTATCCCCGTAACGGACCATGGTTACGTACTCGCTGGAAGAAAAAACCATTACGAGACCAATGGCTAACAGCATAAGAACTGTTAAGAACAACACAAAATCCGGTGGTCTCTTTTTTAAACGCACGGTTTCTACCTCCTTTAGTTTCCGCCTTCAAATGCCGGGGGGCAGGCTGTGATTGCTTCAATTGTTGTTTGGCAGTTCCAGCACCAGTTTTTTAAATAATTGGCCCCGTTCCTCAAAGTTTTTAAACATATCCCAACTGGTGCAGGCCGGGGAAAGCAGTACCACTTCGCCCGGCCGGGCCTGCCGGTAAGCCAGCTGTACGGCGTGGGGGTAATCCCGGGCGGGCAAAATGTTGTTAAATCCCTGTGCTCGGGCGGCCTCGGCTATCTGATAACCGTGCATCCCCACGGTAATTAAAACCCTGACTTTCTCTTTAATTTTACGGGCAAATTGTTCAAACGATACTCCTTTGTTTTTACCGCCGGCAATCAATACAATCGGTACGTGGTAGGCATCCAGCGCCTTAATGGCAGCATCCGGATTTGTGCCCTTGGAATCATTAATATAAGCCACACCGTTGATGGTGGTAACATATTCCAAGCGGTGGGCAACTCCGGTGAAATGACCCAAGGTGTAGGCCAGTTCAGCCGGCGATAAGCCCATAGCACAACAGGCGGCAACGGCAGCCAAAGCGTTTTCCAAATTGTGGCTGCCAGGTATGCGCAGGGAGTCAACCGGGGCAATCTCACGCAAGCCGGACCGGTCGGCAAACACAATCTTGTTGTCCTGGACAAAGCTCCCTTTTTCTAAAATATGCCGCCGGCTGAAAAATATAACCTGGGCAGGACAATCCTCGGCCAATTGCCTGGTAACCGGATCATCATAATTTAATACGGTCCAGTCTGAGGGCTGCTGCCTGGTAAAAATATTGGCTTTGGCTTTGATATAGGCTTCCATTGAACCGTGACGGTCAAGGTGGTCCGGTGTGATATTTAAAATTACTGCTACTTTAGGTGAAAAAAGGCAAGCGGTTTCCAGCTGAAAACTTGATACTTCGGCCACCACTATATCATCTGCTGTATAGTGCTCAATCTCACTGATCAGAGGCAATCCAATATTGCCTGCCACCAAAGTTTTATAACCGGCGTCCTTAAACATTTGGCCGATTAATGAGGTGGTGGTGGTTTTGCCGTTGGTACCGGTTATGGCTATCACGGGCGCCCTGGCAAACCGGTAGGCCAGTTCCAGTTCACCTAAAACAGGCACGCCGGCCGCCCCGGCCTGGACCACCGGATCTACTGTCAAGGGAACGCCGGGACTCACCACCAATAAATCATAATCCTGACGGCTCACCGGCGGGTATTCCCCAAACACCGGTTTTATTCCCTGCCGGGAAAGTTGATCCGCCATCTCTGCCATTTGTTCCCTTGGTTTTGCATCTGTCAGGGTTACCCTGGCCCCTTTGTTATGTAAAAATTCACATACTGCCCGGCCGCTCACTCCGGCCCCCACCACTAAAACGTTCTTTCCTGCCAAATCCACTTTACGCTCTCCTTTATGCAGCAAAAAGTATTTCCACCTTTAACAAGGTCGAACCTGCCAGGTATGCCGGGTTAACTCAACCCCACGGTGCCCAGCAAGCCAACCAAGGAAAATATTAAGCTCAACAGCCAAAAAAAGCTGACCACTTTTTTTTCCGACCACCCGGTAAGTTCAAAGTGGTGGTGCAACGGGCTCATGCGAAAAACCCGGCGGCCGGTAGTCTTAAAAGATATTACCTGAATAATGACCGATAGGGTTTCCAGCACGTACAGGCCGCCAATAATAACCAGCAGTAATTCACTGCGGGTAACCACAGCTGCCGCCCCCAGGGCGCCTCCCAACGCCAGCGAACCGGTATCTCCCATGAAAACCTTGGCCGGATGCCGGTTATAAAATAAAAAACCCAGGCAACCGCCTGCCACGGCTGCCAAAACAATAGCTGTGCCTACTTTACCGACGGCCAGGGCCAGCACCACAAAGGCCGCCGCAGTAAATACCGTAGCACCGGCAGCCAGACCGTCTAAGCCGTCTGTTAAATTAACGCCGTTGCCGGTGCCCAGCAGCACCAATACCGTAATTCCGAAAAACGGCCACCAACCGGGATCAAATCCAATGCCCCCCGGGGTAAAAAAGTCGGTAAAAGGAATTACATAATCAGTTCCTCGCCCCAGCCGGAACACAGCCACCACTGCCAAAACCGCAGCAAATATCAGCTGGCCTAAAATTTTCTCCCGGGCCTTTAAACCCAGATTTCTTTTTAGCGCAACTTTAATGAAATCGTCCAAAAAACCAATTAAACCATATCCCAGGGTAACGGCTAACACCACCAAACCTTCGGCCCGGCCAGGTACGCCGCTGCTTAATAATAAGGCACCGGTCACCGCGATGGCCGCCAGAAACATTATGCCACCCATGGTTGGGGTGCCGGATTTAGCCATGTGACCGGACGGTCCTTCCGCTCGGATGGTTTGCCCAAACTTCAGTCTTCTCAGCAAAGGAATGGTTAGCGGACCCAGCGCCAGGGTTACCAGCATACTGATCCCTGCCGCCAGCCCAACCACATGATAATCCACGCAAAATTCCTCCCTTATGCACCGAGGGCCGTGCCAATTCAGCCCCTATATCGCCCTCATCCTCATCAAGATCGGCCGTCTGCTGCCAATTCCTGAACAATTTGCTCCATGCGCATACCACGGGACCCTTTAATTAATATTGTGTCACCGGTTTGCAGTATGTTTTTTATAATGCTAACCGCCTGTGGGTTATCTGCACACTGCCGAATGCAAGCGGATGGTAATCCTGCCTGCTGTCCTCCCTCAGCAATCCAGCGGGCCAGCTGCCCCACGGTTACCAGGTAATCCACCGGCACACCGGCTGCCGCTTCGCCCACTTCCCGGTGTCCCGTCTGGGACAGGGCACCCAGTTCATACATATTGCCCAAGACCGCAATTTTTCTGCCGGTGGCAGTTTCCTGCAAAACCTTGAGGGCAGCTTTAACCGATGCAGGATTGGCATTATAGGTATCGTTTATAATGGTAATGCCCTGACATTTAATTATTTCCAGCCTCATCCCGGAAAGTGCCGCCTGCTGCAACCCGCAGGCAATGTCAGCAAAGGTTAAGCCCAGCTGCAGACCAACTCCCACCGCAGCCAAACTGTTCAGGACATTGTGGCTGCCTGGTACCGGCAGGTATATTTCGCCCCGGCCCCCTGGATAAATGACCTGATACTTAACCCCCAGGCCATCCGGCTCAATGTTATAACCCCGAATATCTCCCCGGCCTGTTAAAGAGTAGAACCATACCTTACCCCGGCAGCGGTCGGCCAGCTCCTTGAGCCAGGGACTGTCCCCGTTTAGCACAGCAAAGCCGCCCGGCTCAATGTGTTCTAATACCTCTGTTTTAGCCAGGGCAATATTTTTTACTGAGCCCAGGCGTTCCAGATGGGCTTCGCCGATGTTGGTGATCACCGCACCGGTTGGTTTAGCCAGTTTGGCTAAAAAATCTATCTCTCCGGGCCCCCGCATGCCCATTTCCACCACGGCGGCTTGATGTTGTTCAGTTAAATTAAGCAGCGTTAAGGGCAAACCAAGTTCGTTATTATAATTGCCCTGGGTCTTGAGGGTATTGTAGCGGGTTTGCAGCACTGACGCAATCATATCTTTAGTGGTTGTCTTACCGTTGCTGCCCGTTACCGCCACCACCGGCACAGTCAGGCGGGCCCGGTTATCGGCAGCCAGGCGCTGCAAGGCCTGCCTGGTATCCTTCACCAGCACAACCGGTACAGCCGCAGCAACGGTAACCGGCCGGGATACTAACAGGGCGGCTGCCCCCCCTGCCACAGCCTGTGCCGCAAAATCATGGCCGTCAACCTGCTGTCCGGGCAGGGCCGCAAAAATCCCCCCTGGCTGTACTTGGCGGCTGTCAATACAAACCCCATTAACCGGCGTGGCAGGGTTGCCCTGCAATAAGACACCCCCGGTTATCCGGGCAATTTCATCTACACTGTAAGGTAACATGTTGATTGGCACTTCCTTTTTTAATTTCGCTTGGTGCCGTAGCGGCGGGCTATGGCCTGCCGCGCCTCCAACCGATCATCAAAGGGATATTTGGTAGTCCCGATAATCTGGTAATCTTCATGCCCCTTGCCGGCAATTACCACCACATCACCCGGCCGGGCCAAGTCAACCGCCCGGTTGATAGCCTCCCGGCGGTCCTCAAGGACCAGGTAACTGTCCGGTGAAGCTGCTTTGCTTACCCCTTCCAGCACATCTTGAATAATCCTGCCGGGATCTTCGGTCCGGGGATTATCTGAAGTTACCACCGCCAAATCACTGTAGCGGGCAGCAATTTCGCCCATGATGGGCCGCTTGGTGCGGTCACGGTCGCCGCCACAACCAAAAACAGTAATTAACCTGCCGCCGGTAATCTGGCGGGCTGTCTCCAGGATATTGGCCAACCCGTCCGGCGTATGGGCATAATCCACAATCACAGCAAAATCCTGACCCTCGTCTACCAGTTCGAAGCGGCCGGCAACGCCGCTGACACCGGCCAGCGCAGTTATTACATCCGGGGCCGGCAAACCTAAAGCGAGACCTGCCGTATAGGCGGCCAGAGCGTTGTAAACATTAAAACGTCCGGTTAGTTTTAACTGCAGCTTGTGTTCACCCCAGGGGCCCCTGACGGTAAAGCTAACCCCTTTAGCGGTAACTTGTATATCGGTTGCCATAACGTCCGCCTGCTGTTCAATGGCATAGGTATAAACTTTTCCTCGGCTTACCTTGGTCAAATATGCCGCCGCCGGATCATCAGCATTAATAACAGCATACTTAATATCCATGGTAAAAAGTTTCGCTTTGGCCGCCAGGTACTCTTCCATGGTACCGTGAAAATCAAGGTGATCCTGGGTTATATTTGTAAACACTGCCATGTCGTAAGCCACCCCGGCAACTCGGTTCAAAGCCAAGGCGTGGGAGGAAACCTCCATGGCGACACCCTTGACGTTTTCTTCAACCATGCGGGCCAGCAATTTTTGCAAGTCCAGTGATTCCGGGGTAGTATTGGTCACCGGCAGTGCCTGTTCGCCGATTAAATTATGGATAGTGCCGATAACACCTGGCTTTAGACCGGCCTGTCGCCATATCGAAGCAATCAAATGAGTGGTGGTGGTTTTGCCGTTGGTGCCGGTTACTCCTACCATGGTTAAGTTTTGGGAGGGATTGCCGTAAAAATGGCTTGACAATAAGGCCAGCGCCTTTCTGCTGTCCGCCACTTTAACAACAGTCAACCCCTGCGGCACAACTGTATCCTTTTCCACCACAACGGCAGCAGCCCCGGCTGCCGCAGCCCGGTCAATATACATATGCCCGTCGGTTTGAAAGCCCCGGATGGCCACAAAAAGCATACCCGGTCCGGCCTGGCGTGAGTCATAACAAATACCTTCTATCTCAATATCCTGTGAACCTTCAACCGAAACCGTTGCAACAGCCTGCAGCAATTGTTTTAACAGCACCCTAAGCCCTCCATTCATTATACTTCCTATTCTTTCCATTTGTGCATCATTTATGCCTGTCGGCGCCGGCTGTAAAAACCCTGGCCCCCCTGCACGGGAGGCCAGGGTTTCCCAGCCGTCGGTTAAAATTTATTGGCTGCTGACGGGGGTTTAAATTCCACCTTTACGGTGCTGCCCCGAGGCAGCTTCTGCCCGGGAGCGGGACTCTGGGTTACTGCCAACCCGGAACCCACCGGTTCTAACTTAAGCCCTATACTCTCCAACAAATTGCCTGCCTCACGAATGGTCATGCCCTTTAAATCCGGTATGGAAACCTGTTCCCCCTGTTTATTTTTAGCGTCGGCGGTACCGGCGAGATCCAAAATGACAGTGGTGCCTGACAATACCAAGGCGCCGCTTTCCGGAATCTGGCCGTAAACCACCCTGCCCTGGCCTCTTGTTTCAAAAGCCAAGCCGGCCTCCCGTAAAGTTTTCTGTGCTTCATCCAGGGGCAGGTTAACTACGTTGGGAACCGCTACTTCAATTCGCTCCTGTTCCACTTCCCAGGGATTGGTCTTGGGCTTGGGTAAATTTTTCTGTTCCGGCACACCCAGGTAACGCAAAATATCCAGGGCCAGGGGAGAGAAAACCGGGGCAGCAACAACGCCGCCATAATATGCCCCTCCTTGGGGTTCAGCAATCATAATTAAAACGGCAATTTTGGGATCATTAACCGGTGCAAAGCCCACAAAGGAAGCCACATATTTGCCGCTGGCGTAGCCGCCCCGTTCTGCCACCACCTGGGCTGTACCGGTTTTGCCGGCTGCCCGGTACCCTTCAACAAAAGCATTCTTGCCGGTCCCCTTGAAGACAACATTTTCTAACAACTGACCGGTCAACCGGGCCGTTTCCGCAGAGATAACCTGCCTTATCATTTCCGGTTTATACTCTTTTATCACATTACCCTTTTGGTCTTCCACCCTTTTCACCAGTTGGGGTTTCATCAATTTGCCGCCGTTGGCCACCGCGCAAACTGCCGATAACAGCTGAATGGGCGTGACGGCAATAGACTGTCCGATGGACATGGTGGCGATATTAAGGTTAGTGGCATCATTTTCCCGGATGATAATACCTTTGGCTTCGCCGGGCAGGCCAATGCCGGTAGGCTGGCCAAAGCCAAAGGCTCTGATATATTTATAAAATTTTTCCTTGCCCAGGTTCAAGCCGGTTTGAATAAACCCCGGGTTGCAGGAATTTTGTACCACTTCTTCAAAGCTCTGGCTGCCATGGCCGCCGTCTTTCCAGCAGCGTATTTTGCGGTCGGCCACCTGAATATAACCGGGGCAATAAAAACGATCGGAAGGTTTAACGGCATTTTCCTCCAGGGCTGCGGCAGCGGTTACAATCTTGAAGGTAGATCCCGGTTCATAATTATACCAAATGGCAGGGTTGCGGTCCCAAACCTGTTGCGGCGCTTCCCGCCACTTATTAGGATTAAAGGTGGGACGGTTGCCCATAGCCAGCACTTCCCCGGTCTGGGGATCCATCACAATGATTACCGCCGTTTTAGGACGATGTGCCACCACAATCTTATCCAGTTCCCGTTCTACAAAATGCTGAATCGTCTGGTCCAGGGTCAGTACCAGGTTATTCCCCTGACTGGGCGGTATGTACTGGTGCAAAGCCTGAGGAATTTCCCGCCCCGCCGCATCATGTTCAATCACGATACGGCCGGGAATCCCCTTTAATTCTTCGTCAAAGGCCGCTTCCATACCCATTAGTCCCTGGTTATCCGTACCGGTAAAGCCCAGAATATGAGGTGCCAGGGTTTCCTGTTTATAATAACGCTTGCTTTCCTCAGCAAAACCGATGCCTTCAATTTTTAAAGCTTTAATTTTTTGGGATGTTTCATAATCCACTTTTCTTTTCAGCCACTCAAACCGAGACTTCCTGGTAATAATGGTTTTAACCTTGTTAACATCCATCCCCAGCAGGGGTGCAATTTGAACAGCCACTTCATCAGGGTTTTTAATGTGGTTGGGAATGGCATAAACAGAGTCCGCACTGACACTGGTAACCAACTCATTGCCGTTACGGTCCAGAATACTGCCCCGCTTAGCCTCCACCGGCACGTCCCGCATCCGGTTGATAATACCTTTCTGGCGATATTCATCTCCCTTAACAATCTGCACCCATGCCAAGCGTAATATAATGCATGACAAAAAAGCGGCGGCCAGTAAGAAAAGGCCGGTTATTCTCCTGCGGATAACAATACTGGTGGTCTTCAACCATGATTCCTCCCTGCAGGCCTGGGGTCGCCGCTCCCTAACGTTTTTGCTCCCATCGCTGTACCAGATCCATCAATGCGTCAATAACGGGATTTTTCCCAATCTCTCCCGTTTTATGCTGCTCCTGCACACCGGAGGCAGATTGCGATGACTCTTGTTTGTTTAATTGATTGGTTGAGCTGTTTGATGCTGCCTGGGGACTCTTAGGCAGGGCGGCAACCAAAACCACTTCCTTGGGATCCGGTTTTACCATACCCAGTCTAGTGGTGGCAATGGCCTCAATTCGTTGTAAAGACAGCAGTTGGTTAGCTTGTGACTCCAGGTACTCTTGTTCAGCCTGTAAATTGGCCACCTCGCTTTGCAGCCGGCTGATTTGGTAACCTACGGCAGCTACCTGGGCATAGTAATAAGCAATGGTGAGACCGGTCAAAAATAATGCCAGTATACAGCCTGTTACCACAATTTTGCCCCGGCGGGCAGCCCGTTTGGACAATTGTCGACCGGGCCTGGCTTTTTGTTGCTGCCGTTCTTCCGGCAATTGATAGCTAAATTTTTCCTGTGCTACACTCAAGCTTATGCACCTGCCATCCGGTTTAGAACCTATAGTTTACAAGACCCCGGCATACCTTTCAAATACATTAATTAACCCAGTTTTTCGGCTACCCGCAGTTTGGCGCTGCGTGCCCGGGGATTGTTTGCCACTTCTACTCTGCTTGGCTCAATGGGCTTACCGGTAATAACTTTAATCAACGGCCGCCTGCCGCATGCGCAAACCGGAAATGACGGCGGGCACAGGCAAGGAGCAGCCAATGCTTTCAGAGTGTCCTTGACAATACGGTCTTCCAACGAGTGAAAGGTAATTACACATATTCTGCCACCGGGTTTTAATACCGACACCGCATCCTGCACGGCCTGGCTAAGAATGTCCAACTCACGGTTTACGGCAATGCGCAGGGCCTGGAAGGTTCGCTTTGCCGGGTGGGGCCCTTCACGCCGGGCCCTGGCCGGCACGGCAGCTTTAATTATCTCGACCAGCTCGCCGGTGGTGGCAATAGGCTGTTTTTTTCTTGCTTCGCAAATAAAAGAGGCGATGCGTCGGGCCCAGCGTTCTTCACCATAGCGTCGAATGATATCCGCCAATTTTTCTTCGGCAAGTTGATTTACCAAATCCCTGGCACTATAGGGCAAGTCCGGTGCCATGCGCATATCCAGTTCGGCATCATGCATATAACTAAAGCCCCGTTCGGGGGTATCCAACTGATACGAAGAAACCCCCAAATCAAACAGCACCCCGTCTACCGCGGGCACAGCCATTTCTTGCAAAATTTTTTTTAAGCATGAAAAATTGCTTTGCACAACACGAAACTGACCGGCGAACTCCTGAAGTTTGACCACCGCATGGTTAACAGCTGCCGGGTCCTGGTCGATGCCTATCAGTTGTCCTTCCGGTCCCAGACGACGCAATATTTCGTAACTATGTCCGGCTCCTCCCAGGGTACAATCCACATAAATTCCCCGGGGGTTTATGTTTAACCCTTCAATGGACTCTTTTAACAGTACGGATATATGTTTGAACTCCATCGCAGTCCCTTTCCGGATGAAAAATCAAATATTAGCTTAACTGCCATTATTTTTATCAAAAAACCGGTTATTTCATACTGTCGTCTATATCTCAAAGGCAAAAAGAGCCGGCGGCTAAAGTAAATCAACAATCTTTTCCGCCAGTTCTTCAAAAGATGCTTCAGCCTGGGCGTGATAACGGTCCCAAATCTCTTTGGACCAAATTTCTACCCGGGTAGCCACCCCCACAATAACGGTTTCTTTATCCAGTTGGGCATATTCCCGCAGGTTGTTGGGCAGCAAAATCCGTCCCTGCTTATCAACCTCACATTCGGTGGCTCCGGAAAAGAAAAAACGTACAAAGGCCCGGGCATCTGCCCTGGCAAAGGGCAGTGACTTCAGTTTTTGTTCAACCTCAGCCCATTCCTGGCGAGGATAAACAAAAAGGCAGTTGTCTAAACCCTTGGTGACAATAAACCGGTCACCCAGACCTTCACGGAAGCGGGCAGGTATGATGAGACGACCCTTTGGGTCGATGTTGTGCTGGAACTCCCCCATAAACATGATATCATGCTCCACTTTCTGGGTATTTCCCACCACTTAATACCACTTTACACCACTTCTATTCGCTGTGCCGGTAAAAACTCCTTCTGGCCTGCGGATGTTTTTGATATTTCTGGCAAAAAAATTAACCAAATCCATTATTTGGTCACAGTCACCGCAAACAAAAGCATCCCGTTTCACGAAAAGCGGAACGGGATGCTTGTTTTTTATGTTATATCGCTCCTGCGGTACTCTTGGCCGCTTTCCTGCGACCAACACCGTCATCTCAGATTAATCATCGTGCGTTTTCTCTGTTGAAAGGTGGCCACCCGGCGGAAACCGATGTTCTTCAGGAGAGCTACCGCCCGGTCCAACCCCTCCCCGATTTGTTCCGGTTTGTGGGCATCCGAACCTAAGGTGACCGGGACGTTTTGTTCCAGGCAAAGCGTAAGAAATTCAGGTGACGGGTACAATTCATTACAAGGGTAACGCCAGCCGGCGGTATTAACCTCGGCACAAATATCGTACTGCTTCATAATCCGGACCGTTTTACGGTAAAGATCTGTCAGAGGGCGTTCCGGCAATAAGCCGAATTTTTTAATCAAATCCGGATGGGCTAAACTGTCAAACAGACCGCATGCCGCCGCCTGTTGTACATGTTGAAAATACAAGTCATACAAATCCTGAAGATCGTGCTTTTTATACTCAGCCAGGCAGGCAGGATCGTCAAAGGCCCAGTCCCCAAGAAAATGCACCGAACCCAGTACGTAATCCAGGGGTAAAGAATCCAGAACAGCTTTAAGTTGAGCCTCATGGCCGGGAATGTAATCCGCCTCCACCCCAAGTTTAACGGCTAAATCGGGGTTGGCTGCCCTGGCCTGCATTACCTCGGCTGCATAAATCTCCAGCTGCGCAGATGGCATCGACACTTGCGGGTTTCTTTTTTCCTCCGGCAACCAGTACATGGGTAAATGTTCGGCAAAACCAATTTCCTTAAAACCTTTGCGGCGGGCTGCCGCCACCATTTCCGCCACAGTTCCGACAGCATGTCCACAGCGAAAAGTATGTAAATGATAATCCACCGGCATGCTTTACACCTCTTTCGGGCATCCCCGGTCGTGAATTTTTTTAAAAGCGGTGCCTGACCAAAACCATTATATTATGGCACACTGTTTTACTCAACAGGTTACCCCGGGTTTGCCGCAGTTTGGTACCTTTAACTTAATTTCTGCCGCAAACTCTTAAAATTTCCGGCAGCAGTTCCCGGGCTGCTTTCTCGCCTTGCTCAATGATATAGGGTATTTTATGAAAATCCCAGGATCCGATGCCCTTTAGCAACGGGCGGATGCAAACATCAGCATGATCATCCAGCACTTGTTCAACCGCCTCCGAACGAATTATATCCAAGGTTTGGCTCAATAAATGGGCAATATTGCGCGGCACCCTGGGCTCGTCACCGTCGTTGCCCAGGTCTACAGCAAGCACGGTGGTTGCTCCCAGCGCTTTTAGCACCTGGGCCGGTACGTTTTCCCGCAGACCGCCGTCCACCAGCAGGTAACCGTTTATTTCTTTGGGTTCAAACAACCCCGGCACCGCTGTACTGGCTCGTACCGCCTGCCAAACCGGCACCCCGCTGATAAATACTTGGTCACGCTTGGCTTTTAAGCGCATCCGGTTTTGCCTGCTGAGAAAAATAACCTTTTTCCCGCTCGTTATGTCTACCGTGGTTATGGCCAGCTGGCGGTAAACACCCTCAAAACTTTGGCCGGCCAGCTTTGATTTGATAAACCGCTCTAATTTGGCTCCTCTCATTAATCCCAGGGGCGAACGGAAAGGATAAGGAAGGTGAAATACATCAAAAATTAATTTTAAAGTCATAATAAAAAAGTTCTCTACCGCAGCAAATTCATCTATGAACATGCTGGGTTTCAACCGGCGGATCATTTGGTCCAGTTGAGCCACTGTCCAGCCACCGGCATACAGTGAGCCTACAATGCTGCCTGCACTGGTGCCGGCAATCATTTGGGGTTTGATCCCGTTTTCCTCCAGTACCCTGAGCACCCCCACATGGGCTGCTCCCAGCACAAAACCGCCGCCCAGGGCTAAGCCTATAACTTTACGCATTTTCACCATCACCTGCCCAATTCATTTTATGGCTGCTTAAAGATGATGGTGAATAAGTAAAACATGGTAAGTTGAACCATCTTGTTTTTTGCTATAAAATGTATTAACAAAACCGGCAGGTGAATAACATTGACCAGATTAAAACCCGGCGTCAGGGTACGCCTCTGGCCCAAGGATACTTACCCCAAATATGGCATTGTAAGAGAAATCACTTCTGATTATATTGTGGTGCAATTAACTGAAAAGCACCCTCAAGATTACTGCCGCTATCAAGTCGGCGAACTCATTAAGCTGCCTGCCCAAGGACTGCTTGTTCTAAGCGAACAAGCGTTTAAAGATAAATATTGTTAAGCAACCCGTTGACCGGTCTACGCGTGTTGACAAAGTTAAGGCAGACATTATTGATGTTTGCGGCGGCGTGCCGTCAGCCCCAGGCGCCGCATCTTATTTAAAACGGTGGTGTGGGACACCCCTAATGCTTTGGCGGCTTTACGGGCACTGCCGTAGATTTTCAAAGCCTGCTGCAGGGAATCCCGTTCTGCCCGGGCGGTTGCTTCTTTTAAAGTTAAACTGTTGGGTTCGCAAACCGGAACAGGCGGCACAGTGTAAAATTGTTCATTATCTAAAATAATATGTTCCGGTCTTATTTCGCCATTTTCAACCAGGTTAACAGCTCGTTCCAGGACATTGGCCAATTCCCGCACATTGCCCGCCCAGCGGTTTTTCATTAATAAACGCAACGCCTCGGCCGCAATACCGGAAATCGTGCGATTGGGCCGGGAAGTATATTTTTTTAGAAAATGGTGCACCAGAAAAGGTATGTCCTCCGGCCGGTCCCGCAAGGGGGGTACTCGGATAGGAAATACATTTAAGCGATAATAGAGGTCCTCCCTGAAATCTCCCCGGGCAATCATTTCTTCCAGGTTCCTGTTGGTGGCGGCAATTACCCTGACATCTACCGGCGTCTCGTGGCGGTCGCCCAGGCGCCTTACTTTACCGTCCTGCAGTACCCGGAGAAGTTTTGCCTGCAAATGAGGTGACAGTTCGCCAATTTCGTCCAAAAACAAAGTCCCCTCATGGGCAAATTCAAACAACCCTTGTTTGCCACCTTTTTTGCTCCGGTAAAGGCACCGTCAGCATAGCCAAAAAGTTCGCTTTCTAATAATGAATCCGGTAATGCCGCACAGTTTAGAGGCACAAAGGGCTTGTTTTTACGCAAACTCTCCATATGGATGGCTCTGGCAAATAATTCCTTGCCAGTGCCGCTTTCTCCCCTGATCATAACGGTGGAGTCACTGCGGGCCACCCGTTTGGCCATGGCCACCACCCGTTCCATAACTTCACTGCCATAAATGATGTCATCAAAGGTAATCATGGAAGGCTTGGTTACTGAATAAACCAGGTCACGCACCTGGGACATATCTTTAAGGGCCGCCACCATGCCAATCACTCTGCCCGCTTGATCCTTAATGGGCCGACCGGTGCTTAAGTAGTGATGCCTGCCCCGGGGAGTAGTAATTTTTATTTCTTTATGATCATATCCTTCACCGTTTTTTAAACTGTTTATCATGGGGATATCCATAGAAATTACTTCCGCCACATCCCTGCCCAAGGCCTTTTCTGCGGCTATGAGAAGAATCTTCTCGCAAGCCGGATTAAAAACGGTGATGATTCCTTGACGGTCTACGGCAATAATGCCGTCGCTCACCGAATCGAGAACCGCTTTGAGCTGCCGCTCCCGTTCTTCATGGGGCATCACCTCAATGTTTGCCACCCTGATAACACCGGCAATAGCTTGCAGTTCCTGCTGCAAAGCCGCCGCTTCCCGCTCCCCTAAAGCCTCAATTTCCAGGTACATATTATTAGGCAAAACCTGCAGTGAAATAATGTTTATATTTTTCGGTGACACCACCTGGGAAACATCATAAACAATGCCTACCCGGTCCTTAAATTCAATACGCAGGCGTAATGTGTCCAACAGCCACACCTCCGACTTCTGGATCTATTAACATTTCTACAGGACGTTCATGCATCCTGCCGAAAATGCCTGCCACCTATAAATACCGGCTTTTTTGTTTGTAATTCCCTCGCTCCCCGGACATGCAAGCAACAAAAATTAAATTTTAGATTTAGGGATTGACAGCCGGTTTGCCCGGTCATATACTAAAAACAGATATTGATAATCATTTTCATAGTTGTTTTGCGTAAGTAATTCAACTTGCTGATCATAATATGTTTATCCTAAAACCAAATTTCTTGGCAAGATTTTATTGATAATGATTATCGTATTCAAATTTAAAGGAGTGTTTGGATATGACATTAGACCTGATAAAAAAAGGCCAAAGCTTTAAAATCAATCATATTTCTAATGAAACTATCCGGGCCCAGGCTATCCGGTTTGGCATCACCGAAGGCCAGTGGCTCACCTGCGATGAGGTTGTCCCGGCCGGTCCCATTGTGATCCGGCAAAACCGGCAACAAATTGCCCTGGGCCGGCAACTGGCCAGAGAAATTAACATTAGCCTGGCGGACTGACCATTAAACAAAGTTTACGCATTAGGCCGAGCCAACCAACGCTGCGTTCTTGTAACTTGATAAGGAGTGAATAAGCATGTCCCATTGTCATAACTGTAATATTAAAATTGAGATGCCGGAAGGCGCCCGGCGTATTGTTTTGGTGGGTAACCCCAACGCCGGAAAATCAGTGTTTTTTAACTATCTAACCGGCATGTATGTGGATGTTTCCAACTACCCGGGAACCACGTTGGAAATCTCTCACGGTCGTTACCAAGGAGATGTTATTATTGACACTCCCGGGGTTTACGGCATTTCTTCCTTTAACGATGAAGAAAGGGTGGCCCGGGATGTCATTCTGTCGGCAGATGTGGTAATCAATGTTGTAAACGCCGTCTATTTGGAGCGGGATTTGTTTTTAACCCAGCAGATAATTGATACCGGCGTACCGGTAATTGTAGCCTTAAATATGACGGACGAAGCCGCCCGGCAGGGTATCGAAATAGATGTGCCCCTGCTTGGCCAATTGCTGGGAGTCCCGGTTATCCCTACGGTGGCAGTTAAAAAACAGGGTTTGGAAGAAGTCAAACAAAACATCTGGCAAGCCCGCCGCGGTCATTCTGATCCGGCTTTGCAACAGGATTTAGATGAATTGGTTAACCGGGTGGGCAGTCGCGGTGAAGCCCTGTTGATTCTGGAAGGGGATGCAGCGGTGGCCGCCCGGCATGGCTTGCCACCAATAAACCGGCGGGAAGAAATTTATCTGGGCAGGCGCCAACGGGTCAACCGGCTGGTACATCATGTGGTGAAGGAGATCAGCAAAACCGCTGCCTTTAGCAATACCCTCAGCAGCTTAATGATCAAACCGCTTACCGGTATTCCTATTCTGCTGCTGGCTCTGTACGCCATGTATCAGGCTATTGGCGTTTTTGTTGCCGGAACCGTGGTAGGCATAACTGAAGAAACTGTTATGGTCGGTATGTATGAACCGGCTGTCCGCTCTCTGGTAGGAAAGTTTATCAGCGAAAGCTCCACCCTGGGGACCATCTTAATTGGTGAATTTGGTTTGCTAACCATGACCTTTACTTATGTACTGGGGTTGTTAATGCCTTTAGTGGTGGGTTTTTACTTCTTCTTGTCTTTGTTTGAGGATTCCGGTTATCTGCCCCGGCTGGCCACGCTGGTGGATCGGGTATTGACCGGCATCGGTTTGAACGGCCGGGCTGTGATCCCTTTAATTTTGGGCCTGGGTTGTGTCACCATGGCTACCATTACCACCCGGTTGCTGGGCTCAGAGCGGGAGCGGCGCATTGCCATTTTTCTCCTGGGTTTGGCCATCCCTTGTTCCGCTCAATTGGGCGTTATTGCCGGCATGCTGGCAGGGGTGGGGGCCGAATTTGCGGCCCTTTATTCCCTGGTGATCCTGGCAGTGCTGGTGGTGGTTGGAACCGTCATGAATTCACTGTTAGCCGGACGTTCCTCCGACCTGTTAATTGACTTGCCGCCTTTGCGGTTGCCCAGAATCGATAATGTTTTAACCAAAACAGCAATTAAATCTTATCAATTCCTAAAAGAAGCATTTCCCTTGTTTGCCCTGGGCGCCCTGTTAATCAGTATTTTCCAGGTAACCGGCTTGCTTGCCCTGCTGCAAAACGCTCTGGCTCCCCTGACGGTAGGCTGGCTTGGTTTACCTAAAGAAGCTGCCACAGCCTTTATCATGGGAGTGGTGCGCAGAGATTTTGGCGCCGCCGGCCTGGCAGACATGACATTAACCCCGATTCAAACGGTGGTAGCCTTGATTACCATCACTCTGTTTGTACCCTGCATCGCTTCCATTCTGGTCATTTTTAAAGAACGCACCAAACAAGAGGCCGCCCTGATGTGGCTCAGCACCTGGGTGATTGCTTTCCTGATCGGCGGCGTGGTTGCCCGGTTGTCAAGCCTGCTGGGAACTGCCAACCCGACCCAAGTTTTAACAGTTGCCGCAACTGTGCTTGGATTGTCTGTTCTGCTGATAATTGTTGTCCGGTTACTTATTAAACAGGGTCCCTACGGCAAAACCCCGTCCAAGGAGGCATCCTGATGAAACAAAAAGACAGTCACCATTGCTGCAACCTTAAAACCTGCCCCCGTTGCCGCTGCCCGGTTGACAAGTTGACCCTGGTTTGCCCCAGGTGCCGGGAACCCATCCCCGGCGGCTGCACAGGCAGTTGTTTTAAGTGCAACCTGGCTAAAGCAAAACATTAGCGTATCGGCAAACAAGACCCCGTCACAAGAGTGACGGGGTCTTTGGCTGTAAACTAACATTTGAGGGTGGTTTATGCTCCCCTTCTGCGCACCGGCAGCAGGATGATTCGCTACGGTCGCCAATGGAATCGCCGGGAGCGCGCCCGCCCCGGTTGGGCCGGTACCCGTGTTGCGGGCGCCATCCCACCGGCTTCTTCGCTCATCGAGTGCAGTAACCGGTGCTTCGCCAAGGGATTGGCATGTGATCAAAAAACACCCGGCAAGTATTCAGAACCTTTGTCAGTAATCTAAACCCATCACTCCTGTGACGGGTTTTGGTTATCGGTTATCAACGCCGGTTGCAAACCGTCCTCGACTTGTACTTGTACTACTCTGTTGCGACCGGCTCGCTTGGCGGCATACAGGCAGTCATCAGCTGTTTTAATCATTTTTTCTATGGTTTCCGCCACTTTTGCTTGGGCAGGCGGCACCAGTGTTACCGCACCGATGCTGACGGTAATTTTTATCTTGAAATTATCTGCCTCAAAGACATGGTTACTGACATCCTGCCGGATTCTTTCGGCAATATCTTTTACCTGGTGGCTGCTGATAAAGGGCAGGATGATCATGAATTCCTCCCCGCCAAAACGCCCCACCACATCAGTCCGACGGCTGCATAGTTTGACCAGCCGGGCAAATTCTTTCAGCACTGCATCTCCTGCAGCATGGCCGTAAGTATCGTTGACAGCTTTAAAATGATCCAGGTCCAGCAGCATAACTGATATATTCTTGCTCAGGGTTCGGCTTAACCGGGTAAAACGGTCAAGTTCCTGGTTTATATAGCGCCGGTTGTACAACCCGGTCAGTTCATCCGTAATCGATATTTGTGCCAATTTATTTTTCTCCTGTTGCAGCTCTGCCGCGCTCTGCTCCAACTGGTTGACCAATTTGTTTAACTGGGTGGTTTTTTGGCACAAATTGCTTGACATGTTGTTAATGGCATAAACCAGGGCCTGCACTTCTTTATTGGCCTGCAGATCAACCACCGATCTGAATCTCCCCTCAGCAATACTGTTCACCTCGGCGGCCAGTTGTTCCAAGGGCCGGCTTAACCGGCGCGAATAATACAAGGCAAAGCTGATAAACAAGCCAATAATAACAGTAGAAGCTAACACCACTTTTAAGTAGGTGGCCAAGCCGTTCTCCAGTAAAGCACCGGTATATTCTTTTTCCACCACCAGGCCCAGTTTAACGGACGGCAACCAGCGATACACCCCAAATACCTGCTTATGTAGGTAGTCTATGTAAATGCCCTGGCCGCTGATGCCCCGGCTGAGCTGCTGAACCGGTATGTTTTGTAATTTTTGTTCGGTTAAGCCCTTGGGCTCCGCCCCGTTAAGAATCAACCCTTCTTGATTTATGAGATAAGCCTGACCGCCCGCACCCGGAAAGTTTTGCTGTACCAGTTTTGTTATTACATTAATATTGACGGCGCCAAACAGCACTCCCGCAATATGTTGTTCCCTTTTTACCGGCGTTGCTATTACAATAACCGGTTTACGGGTAATTTTACTTAATAAAACCTCACTGACGTAGGTTTTTCCTTCAAGGGCTTGCCTGAAATATTCCCGATCCACAACGCTTATTCTTCCCAGATCAGCCTGGTAAACGGGATCAGCTTTAATTTCGCCGTCAGTGCCCACAAACATCAGGCTAAGAAAGTTCTCATCCATTTTTAAGGCATTGCTTAACACATTTTGCATGGCACGATAATCTAAGCCGGTTATTTTTTCATTTTGGGCCAGTCCCTCAAGAAAATGCTTTCTGGCATTGAACCAGTTATTAATGGCGTTTTCCTGGGCGTTCACCAGGTATTGCAAGCTGTTAAAAACAGATTGCTCCATAACTTTTTTGGTTTGTACATAGCTAAACAGCCCTACGGCCAGGGCCGGCAAAATAATAAACAACATAAAGCCAATAAGTAAGGAGGTACGTATACGCCTGTTAAAAAACAGCAGATCAACCACCTGGCATACACCTCAGTTTCAAACAGCAGGCATTTAATCTATTATATCATTGTTTTTGACAATAACAGTGAAATTCTGAGATTTATTGAGTCTGCCTTATGCGGCTACAGATTGCCGACAAACATTTGACAGTGGTCGGGCTTCGCGCCGACAGCGCTATGCTTGGCAGACAAAGCTGACAGCAAAAAAGGGTGGCTCCGGTCTGTTTTCAGACCTTTGAGCACCCTCT
Organism: Desulforamulus hydrothermalis Lam5 = DSM 18033; assembly: GCF_000315365.1. NCBI lineage: Bacteria > Bacillati > Bacillota > Clostridia > Eubacteriales > Peptococcaceae > Desulforamulus > Desulforamulus hydrothermalis. The sequence continues at coordinate 16,093 of NZ_CAOS01000012.1, read as the reverse complement.
CAACTTACCGCTTGCATTCGCCGCAGTAACCAAAAATCTTCAGTTCGTGATCAATAACAACAAAATTATAATCTTTAAATACCTGTTTTTCCAGTTCCTCCAGCAAGTCCTCGTTTATCTCCAAGATCTTACCGCATTTAAGACAGATGGCGTGGTGATGGTGATGCCGGTCGCTGTTATCACCGTATTCATAACGTTTGCGTCCGTCACCAAAGTCCACACTATGGATAATATCATGTTCCAGGAACAGCTCCAAGGTACGGTAAACCGTTGCCAGCCCCACATCCGGCGCTTTTCTTTTAACCAGCGTATATACATCCTCTGCACTCAAATGCTTATCTTTATTTTCCAGCATTACTTCTAAAATTTGCTGCCTTTGGGGGGTTAATTTGTACTCTTTAGCCTTCAGCTTTTCTCCAACTTGATTTATAATGTTTTTCAAACAAAAACACCACCCGAGCCGCTTTTTTCCAGTATATTGTTTTTTGCTGCGGGTGTCAATGCAGTTATTCTATCTCGTAGTCGTAATACCGGCGGCGCCTTGCTGCCCGCTGCTTCCTTCGCCGGTAAAGCATCAAACGCCGGCGAATCCAAAGCAATATTACCAGCGGCGGCACAGTCCAGGTAACAAATGCTTTACTGATGGCCCACCAGTCACGTTGCACATCAGCAGCCGCCACCAAGTTCACTCTGCCCAGCTCTTGCTCGCCGCTCTTGAGTAAAACCGTACCCAATACCTGGCCTTTTGTGACGGGAGCCTTTATTGACGGTATAATTTCTTTGCTGATCTGAACTTCCGCAGCCCCTTGCCTGGGAAAGGTATATAAAAAATCCGATGCGGCCACCAGGCTTACCTGGCTTTTTCCGTATTTGACAGGCAGCTTGTCCATAACTTCGCCCTGCCGAACCAACTGTTGGTTGGTAAAATTGGCAAAACCATAGTCCAACAGGCGCGCTGCATCGGTCCATAAATTACTGCCTTCACTGCGCAAAACTACAGCTATTAATTCCCGCCCATCCCGTTGGGCGGCAGCTATAATGCACTGGCCGGCCTGTACGGTGTAGCCGGTTTTAATGCCGGTAGCACCCTGATAGCCGTAAACTTTGCTCCACAGCAATTTATTATGGTTAAATAAATATTTTTGTGCCTCCGGGTCGCTGCGGGGAACTTCATGGTGAACAGTGGCCACAATCTTCCTGAAATCCTTGTTTTTCATGGCTTCCCGCCCCATTAAGGCCAAATCGTAAGCGGTGGAATAGTGATTGGCATCCGGCATGCCGTGCGGATTGGTAAAATGGGTGTCCCGGGCTCCCAACTCCTTTGCCCTTTGATTACATATAGCGGCAAAATTTTCTACCGATCCGGCCACATGTTCCGCAATAGCCACCCCGGCATCGTTGGCGGAGTTTAAAAGCAGGGCATAAAGCAACTCCTCCAGGGTTAACCGCTCTCCCTCCTGAAACCACATGGAGGTGCCTCCGGCATTGACAGGGTTAGGTCCAATGGTCACCGTTTCTTTCAGGTCTGCTCTTTCCATAGCTACCAGGGCAGTTAGTACCTTGGTGGTACTGGCGGGGAACATCCTTTTGTGTTCTTGCTTGCCATACAGCAACTGCCCGGTACCGGCATCCAGCAAAGCGGCTGCCTCCCCAACAATCTGCGGTGCTTCTGCCCGGGCGGTGGGTAGACAACTGCCAAAGGACAAAAATAATATGATAACCGCCAATATTCTTGTTAACACATCATCACCTGTTTTTTAAACTGTAGACAAATCTTGCCGGTGATCAATCATCCCCTCCGGCCTTTCGAGCCACCGGCAACACCAGGGTGCTCCGCTCTCAATCGGGGCCGTTGACAGAAGTAGAACCCCACTTTAGTTTTACAACCTTTTTTCTGCAAGCCGATCTGTTTTTATAATACTGACAGATTTAATCTATCTGACGGGTTTTAGCCGGTGCAGGCCCAGCAGCACAGCCAGCCCCAGCATGATGACACCCGCTAACATGGTTAACGGGGAAGTTGCCGGCAAGACATTGGTAAAGTAGTTCAGCAACTGGTTTATAATTCCTCCGATAAAGAAGGCCACTGTCATAACACCCAGCCAAATGGCAGTACCTTCCCGCCAACCCCTTTCTTTATATATCACCATGGCGGATGCAATACAGGGAACAAACAGAGTAATAGTGGTCAAAGCCACCATTTTTTGCATGTCCGACATAGGAAAAACAAACAGCCCTGCGGTCCCAAACTCCCGCCGAATTACTCCCATTATAAATCCGCCGGCTGCTTCCTTGGGCAAGCCAAGCCAGTTTACCGTCAAGGGAAGAAGGGCATTTTCAATGGCATATAAAGCCCCCGTCACTTCTAAAATACCCAAAAAAAAGGCGCCTAAAGCAAACAGCGGGGCTGCTTCAGTGATAAATTCTGTGCTTTTAAGCCAACTTTTTTTTACTACATTTCCCGGTCTGGGCAGTCTGAGAGGAGGCAAATCAATCCAAAGGGAGGTGGATTGGCCCGGTATAAACCGGTTTAAGACTAATCCCCCGGTTAAAAATACACTGATAATAATTAAGCCGTAGACAACGGCATAACCCGGCCCCAGCCCTGCCAGCATGGTGGTGATAATGGCCAGTTGAGCAGAACAGGGCACGGTTAATGCCAGTATAACGGTAGCGATGCGCCGTTCCCGTTCCGATCCCAGCAACCGGGTAGACAGCAGAGCCATGGTTACACAGCCAAAGCCCAGCACCAGCGGGATTACTGCCTGGCCGTTCAATCCAAAGGAGGTCAGCAAGCGATCCAGCAGTATGGCAATGCGTGGCAGGTAGCCACTGTCTTCTAATAAAGCCAACACCAGGTTAAAGCCCAGTACCAGAGGGAATAAAAGCCCCAGCAGATAGGTAACCGTCATGGTAATTACGCCAAAATCCCCTACCAATATTTGATTGATGGGGGAAGCCGGTGCCAGGAAACGGCTGGCCAGGTCTCTGACCGCAGGCTGAAAATACTCGCCCATCAACACCTCTTCGGTAAAACCTACCACCGTTTGCGCCACAAACACCCCTATCAGTTGATAGAGAAGCCACAAAATGAATATCAGTGTAGGAATCCCGGTTAGGGGTTGAATCATCCAACGACTGAGAGAAGCACTCCAAACATCACCGCGACCGGTTTCTTTGACCGACATGGCCACCAGTTCGTTAACCCACCGCCGCCTGGCGCTGTAAATCAGTTCCCGGTCACTTCCCGGCACCATACCGTGTCTGGTTGCTACAGCAGAATCCCCTTCTAAAATAAGCAGTTTGTCGGGATCCGGTATCTGCGCCGGCAACTCTGCCATTTTTTCTTGCACCAGCGGCAAACGACGGCCTGTCCGGGCCTGGCGGACGGCACCGGGCAGCTGATCCATACCTTTTCCTTCAACCGCCACGGTTGCGATTACCGGCACCCCCAACAGTTCGCTCAACACCGGAATGTCAATTTTTATCCCCTGTTGTCGAACTTCATCCATCATATTAATCACAACCAGTACCGGCAGTCCGGTATCTATCAGCTGTTGGGTTAAAAACAAATCCCGTTCTAGATGGACTCCGTCAACAATATTTACCAAAATATCCCCATGCAAAACAATATCCCGGGCAATTTTTTCCTCCTCACTAAATGAGGATATTCCATAAATCCCCGGGGTGTCAGTGACGGCGTGCCGGCCAAAGCGTCCGCATATTACGTTTGTCGTAGTACCCGGGAAGTTGGCTACATCCGTGTAGCGCCCGGTTAAATAATTGAAAAACACCGATTTTCCTACATTGGGGTTGCCCACTAAAACGATGTTTTTGCCGCCGGCTTCCCCTTGCCCAGCACTTTGATTATTCATTTTTCAACTACCTCGATAACTTATTTAGTTAACCGGTTGAACGGCAATATTTTTAGCCAGCTCGCGGCCAATGGCAATCTGTTGTTTGCACATACCGACCACCACCGGTCCTGCCGGTACTACTTCTTCACAAGTAACAACCGTTCCTTCAAAAATACCAAACCGGATGGCCTGTGACCTGATCACTTCGTTATTAATATTAACTATTTTAATTTTTTGTCCTCTTTTACATTTATCCAGTGTCATGCCACACTTCCCTCCTACCGGTCAAAACATTCAAAGATAATGGTTATCAATGTCATTTTTATTATAATTCTCACTCACAGCCAAAGCAAGGGGTTTGTTTATATTATGTTTGGCGGGAAAAAATAGTTCGCAAAGGAGGGATATGTTGTGGTAGATATCAACACAGAAGGACTGGAAATTGCTCCTTTGTCTGAGGAGCAAATTGAAACCTTAAACCAGGCGCAGTCCCAGCTAAATGAATTGGCTAAAATCAAGCAAGAGATTTATTTACTGGCGGTTACCCAAAAATCAGCCGCAAATGAAAGCTAGCCGGGAGGCCTTGCGCCTCCCTCAGCCTGTTGACAAACTTGAGATGTCAGGATAATCCCATATCCGTTAAGATTAGCTGCGGAATTAGGGAGGCCCCACTTTCTGTGGGTGCCGCCCCAACTCACTTTTTATTCATCAAGTGTTGTTACGGTAATTTACAGGCGGCTGACAGGGAAACATGCATCCGGGCAGGCTGAAACGCCTGATATTATAAAACTTAAGCCGTTATTTTAATTTTGTCTGCAGGGTACTCCAAAAAGCTTGGTCTTCAAAGCCCATGCGCCAGAAGCCTACACCGCCCAGCCGGTAGGATTTTACCAGACCTAATTTGATACCCAGGCTGTATTTATTTTCGAACCAAACTTCATGTTTTTCAGAACCAACCCAGTAGTACAAATACGGCGAACAGCTGACGTTATCCCAGCGAATCACCGCACCGGTTTGCTTAACTAATTGATTAATATCCTTCCATTTAACTGAGCGGTTTTTACTGGCTGACCAGTCATAACCATAGGCAGCCAGGCCTAAGATTATTTTATGGGAGGGAATTTGCTCCGTGGCGTAATTTAATACACTTTGCACCCAAGGTAATGACGCAATGGGCCCAGGTTGGCCTCCAAACCAATGCTCATCGTAGGTCATCAGCATCACATAGTCGCAAACTCGTCCAATTTCCCGATAGTCGTAAGCTCCCGACCAGCTGCTGTTCCACTGCGGGCTGTTTTTTGCCGGCACCGCCGCCGTCAGAAGATAGCCACCGGGTTTCAATAAACCCTTTAATTCCCACAATAACTTATTATAGTCGTTTCTGTTTTGGGGAGGTACTGCCTCTAAATCAATATTTACACCGGCATAGCCATATTGTTTAACTAACGAAACAATATTGACTGCCAGGCGCCATCTTTTCCGGGAATCTCCCAGTACAGCCGAAGCAGTGGCACTATCCATACCGTTGTGCATGTTATGTACCACTAATAAAGGTTTAACCCCTTTCTTTTGAGCCAGCTTGATACCTTCCGTGGGAGGAAAATCAACAGTTAGTGAGCCGTCGCTGTTGATGCGGGCAGAAAAAGCAGCTACATAATCCAGATAATTATGGTAGTTAACCAGTGAATTATAGGATAGGTCATCAGTGTACCAGTCCTTGGCATAATACCCCATGACAATGGGTTTAGACTGGCTGGCGGCGGCCGGTGCCGGCCAAAACATAAAGTTAAAAGTGAAAAGGTAAAGCAACAGGATTCCTATGGTTGTCCGTCTTCTTTTTGTCATAACTCCTCCTGCTTAAAAATTTTTAGCCCCGGTCCCTCTAAAAATTGTAACAGGAAGCTAAATTGCCTTGAAGACCAATAATTTTTCCATAGGTGTCAAAATTTTGATAACCATACAGGTTGTTATAATCAACCAGTTCTGATTATTCAACACTAGCAAGGATTTACCCTTAACACAGAGAATAGTAATTTAATAACCAAGGTCTGTTCAACAGTGCAACATGTAAGAGGTGAATATGTTTGTCAAAACTGTATTACTGGTTATATTTAAATAAAATCCTGTTTGCTCCCTTGACAGCTTTTTTAACCGCCCAGTTTCTTAAAGGGTTGCTGGAATGTCTAACAAACAAAAAGTGGCGCTGGGAGAGGTTTTTTGAAGCCGGCGGCATGCCCAGTTCTCACTCAGCTATGGTCACCGCTTTGGCCACTGCCGCCGGTTTAAGCTATGGCTGGTCTTCTTCTCTTTTTACCATTACGGCTATTTTTTCTTTAATAGTTATGTATGATGCGATGGGAGTGCGCCGGGCTGCCGGCATTCATGCCAAAGTGTTAAATCAAATTTTAGAAGAGATGGGACGCCAGGACGGACAGCAAAATGTCAAGGCTCTCAAAGAGCTAATTGGCCACACTCCATCTGAAGTGGCGGTGGGTGCCATGATTGGCGTTATCATGGCTGCAGTGGTCTTCTAAGGAGTATCATAAGTTGTTGCATTTGAGTTTTCTCTCACGTCAGGATTTATCTTTAATAATATTATTGTTTCTTACCGAGCTAACCAGAAGCGCTTTTTTTCTAACCTTCTGGCCTCTGTATACCGTTCATTTTTTAAATGCCTCGGTTGCCGGCGCCGGTCTGGTGGTATCAGCCCATTACTTTACTGAAACTGTTTTTAAAACAGCTGTGGGCTGCCAGTTGGATCGGCATGGCAAACCTGTCCTGCTGGCCGGCTTGCTGTTGAGCTTGCTTGCCCTGCTGGGTTTATTTCAGCAGCACGCTACCTGGTTGGCAGTGTTTTGGGCGGGCCTGTTCGGGCTTGGTTTTGCTCCCATATGGCTGGCTGTTGTCAGCCGGGTGGCCCCCATCGGTCATCCTGATCGGGCGGCCCGTATGGGCGCTGTTTTCTCTGCCTGGCTGTTGGGCGCCGGGGCAGGCCCGGTGAGTATTAACTTTGTGTTAACCGCCGGCTTTCGTACCGCCTTTCAACTGCTGATCGGTATCTGGGTTATCTGTCTGGTTGTGGGCATACTGGTTCCCTTGCCGGCCCAAGGAGCCGGCAAACAACTCTCCCTGGCCGACCAACTGAGAAAACTGGCGGCAGACCCCATGGTGGTGAAGATTTTGCTACCCGGGATGTTTTTGCAGACCATGGCAGCCAGTTTGTTATTGCCGATCCTTCCGGTATATGCCACCGGGGTGTTAGGCTTATCCTCCCGGCAGTATGGTTTGTTATTAACCGCCGGCGGGGCTGCCACCGTTCTATTTTTAATACCTATGGGAAAACTGGCAGATCGGTGGCCGTTAAAAAAATTATTAACAGCCGGCTTTTTGCTCAGTGCCTTGTTTTTGTCTTTGTTAACCCGGGCACACAGCTTTCCTGCTTTAATGCTGTTGGCTGTTCTGGTTGGTTTTTCCTACGCGGCCGTGTTGCCTGCCTGGAATTCTTTACTGGCCAGAGCTATCCCACCGGAGCAACAGGCTACCGGGTGGGGCATTTTCACCACCCTGGAGGGACTGGGCATAGCTGTCGGCCCTGTGCTGGGCGGGGCAATCTTTGGTTGGCTGCATCCCACCGGGGCTATTTTTTTAAGTGCATTCATCCTGGCCGGCATGGGTTTGTTTTATCTTTACTACCCCTTTGACCGGACTTTAAGCAACCAGGAGTGATTAAACGTGTTTGAAACCGTTTTAAAGCTGGCTGGCCTTGTAATCTTTTTTTACATGCTGTTGCCAACCATTTTGGGACGTCTGATGCATCTAGGGTCAATCTTTCGGGGCAGCAAAAAATCGGGTCTGGTTGCCCTGACCTTTGACGACGGTCCTGATCCTGATTATACTCCTCAAGTATTAGATGTTTTGCAACAATACCAGGCTAAAGCCACTTTTTTTCTGGTAGGTCAGCACGCTGTACAAAATCAAGGCCTGGTAAAGCGGATTATTGCCGAAGGACATAGTATCGGCACCCACGGTTACCTTCATCGTTTCGCTTGGTTACAATCCCCTTGGTCTGCCACGCGGGAGATAAGCAGCGGCATTAAGGCCATTGAAGGCATTACCGGTAATGCGCCGCGATTTTTCCGCCCCGCCTGGGGTGTGTTTAATTTATTTACATACATATATCTGTTATTATCACGGCAACAGACAGTATTGTGGACTTTCATGAGCTGGGATTGGCACCCGGGTTCATCGCCCCGGCGCATCCACGACATTGTGCAAAGCAAGGTGAAATCGGGCGATATTATTGTTTTTCATGATCGCTGTACCAAGCCAGGAGCCGTCATAAGCGGTCCGGCCAACATGGTGGCAGCTTTGCCCTGCATAATGCAAACTTTACAGCAAAAAAACCTCCGGGCCGTTAGCCTGGATGAATTGCTGCTCTGTCAAGATCCTTATATTGTTAAGAAAATTTTGCGCAGCCTATGGCAAGTATGGGAATACTGCTTTGAGCGTCTGGCCGGCCTGCGTCCGGTAGGCGGCCAGGAAAACAGTCTTTTTCGCCTGGCGGTACGTCATTACCGGGGCCGCCGCATGGAACTGCCGGATGGCACAACTTTGCTGCCAGGCGATAAAATTGGTGAGCTGCATTTTAATAATAAATTTTTGCAAAAAATTACTACAACCGCCCGTTCATTGGAGTTAATCGGCCTTGCCTTGCTGCGGGAAACCAGAAGATCACTGCCCGTGCTGGCAAAAACCGTTTCGCAGGACCCGGCTTACCAGGGTATTAAAGCACTGATGGGCATTACCATGATTCACCGGGGCACCAGCCAACTGGGTTTTTCGGTCTACGACCTTACTCCCGGCCTTCGCTCGCTGGTGGCGTGGTATCAGCGCTGGCTCATGTTTTTGCTTCATCCCGGGGGATTGTCCCATCTGCGACGCCAGTGGCATAAACTGACACCGAAAAAAGTAGTAATTTCCAAACATGAACTTTTAAAGCGTTACTTGTCGGACAACATAGCCTGGCCGGAAAGAGGAAAGACCAACCCGGCAAAAGGAACTGCCAATGCCCGGTAGGCCGGACCATATTTCCTGACAAGCATCTTCTCTGCGGTTTGCCAATCTGCTGCATTTTTAAGCAAAGGCACCTGATTTTGTGAGCCGGCTAAATCAGAAATTAAGATTATTTCCTTTTCTTGCATAATTTTGCTGAGCAGGTATGCTTTATGCCCCCCCAGCACAAAGCCCTGCTCATGAAATTTGCGCATAATTTCATGGGGGGATCTGGCTTGCTCCAACCACTGCTGAAAAACCGGCTCGCCAATTCCCTCCTGGCAGCGGGCCAGCAGCACCACTGTACCGCCGGTTGCCGCCAGCCCGGCACCGTTGATCAGGGCTTTGACCGCCTGGTACAAATTTATATCCCGCGGGTATCCTCCGGCGCCGGCTATTACCACTTGCTGCGGCGCCGGTAGCTTTTGTCGGTAAAGGTTGTGGCAGCAGCCACACCCTGTCAGCCAAGAAGCAGCCGGATCACCGGCAAAACATTTGATGATTTCATTTTCTTCATTAATAATTACATTTACCGCAAAGTCAACTCCTACCCGTTGTGCCGCTTCCATTATCTGCTCTGACACCGGATTGCCGGCAATTTTACCGGGGCCCACTCCTTGGCAGGTCAGCATGCCGTGATTTTGCTCAATGGTTTTTCGGCCGGCAACCCCCGGCAGGATGAGTTTAGGACCGCCGGAAAACCCAGCCAGGTTATGCGGCATAATATTGCCAACAGTGATAACCATTGCAGCTTCAATTACTTGTTTATTAATATATAATTCGGTACCGCTGCTAAGCCGGCCCAGGTTAACCAAACAGCGGTCGCAATCATGGTTGAAAAACAGATATTGTTCCGCCAAAGGACCAAATACTTTTTTGATTTCGCTTACTGAATTGGGTCGGTGGGCGCCGGTAGCAATGATAAATTTAACCTGGTCCTTTTTAACGCCGGCCGTTAGTATTTCTTGCAAAACAGGTTCCAAGACAGCCCGGTATGGTATAGGTCGGGATACATCCGCAACCAGGATGGCAATGGAAGCCGGCTGCTTTTTTAACACCAGATCCCGCAGTTTGCTGCTGCCGATGGGATGCGCCAGAGTATTTTTCACCTCCTCTGACTGGTTAGGGGCAGCCGGCAAATTTGTCTGTACGATACCGGCTAGGTTACGGTCTTCTATATTAATCTTAACGGTTTGGTCACCGTAGCGGAAAGGTATTTCCACAGCAGCACCTCCGCTGTTAGTTTGCCCCCAAAACAATAACAGGACACATCATGTGCCCTGTCCAGAGTGTTGACAAACATTACCTGTGGCTTATGATCCCCTTTAGCTCCGGTCTACGCACCGACAGCACTATGATTCGCTACGGTCGCCCTTGGGGTCGCCTCAAACGGACCATCCTGGCCCGGTTCGGCTGGCGCCCACGTCCTGTGGGCGCCACCCCAATGACTCCTTCGCTTATCAAGTGCTGTGACCGGTGCTTCGACAAGTCGCTGACAGGGGATCATAAAACCACTTTGTCTTTCCTTTGTCTACATTCTGAAACAGGGACACATCATGTGCCCTGTCTTATCTTCCTTCAGCCGGTCTTTCTTCAGTTTGTACAGTAACCTTAATTGTCTTGCCCTGGCGGTAAACCTCTAATACAATATGGGAACCTGCTTTCTTTTTCTGGATAATTTTAATCAGCTCATCCGGTGTTGCTACTTTACTGCCGTCAATGCTTAAAATAATATCTCCTTGCCGCAGCCCGGCCTTGTGAGCAGGCCCGCCCGCTACGACCCCGTACACCACCGCTCCTGCCGAGCCTTCATAGCCAAGGTAATTGGCTATGTCCGGCGTCACCGGCTGGATTTGAACTCCTATCCAGGGTCTTTTCACTTTCCCCTGTTCAATTAATTCATTGATAACTTCCTTTACCGTACTGGTGGGAATGGCAAAACCAATGCCTTGAGCTTGGGCATTTATGGCAGTATTGATACCAATTACCTCGCCGTTTAAATTCAGCAGCGGCCCGCCGCTGTTGCCAGGGTTAATTGATGCGTCAGTTTGCAACAAATGTTCAAAAGTACGGTTGTCTATTTCTAAGGGCCTTTCTTTAGCACTAATCACGCCAATAGTTACGGTGTCTTCAAGCCCGAAGGGACTGCCAATGGCAATTACCCAGTTGCCAACCCGGATACGGTTGGAATCGCCCAGTGTAAGAACCGGCAAGTCACTGCCGTCAATCTTCAAAACGGCCAAATCAAGAGCAGGGTCTGCCCCTACCAACTTAGCTGCAAAAGGCTTTTTATGACCTTTAACCAGAACACTGATCTTTTGAGCTCCCTCGATTACATGCTCATTGGTAAGAATATAGCCGTCTTTTGAAATAATAAAGCCTGAACCAAGACCGCTCTGATATTGCGGTTCAGGTCTTAGACCAAAGAACTGCCGGAAGAAAGGATCATTAAATAAGGGGTTTTGATATCCGCCTACCTCTACCACGGTGGTTATCTTAACTACTGCCGGCCCGGCTTTTTCCACAATGTCTGCAATGGTGTTGGGCCCTACGCCGGGTACCCCGGCATCAGCTACCCCTTCTTGTGAGCCTGCGGTGTTTTGCTTTGGTGCAATATCTTTAATCAGGGTACAGCCGGCCGTGAACATGATGCCGGATAAAAAGGCCAGCAACAGTGTAAAAACTGCAATGTTGCGCCATTTGCTCATGCAACCACCTCTACCATATTATTTACGCTGAACCGGTTATAAAATCCGGTCAACCAAAAGCGCAGCTGTCAACCGGTTATCGCTAAGCCGTTTCACCGCCAGCAGCCAAGCTGCTTGCTTACTTTATGGGTTTTGCAAAAAATCCAAATAAGCTACCACGCCCCGGTTTATTATTGTTTATTTTTATTGCCTGCTTCTTGCTCTGCGGTCATCAGCTCCACTTCGCCCAGCACCCGGCTGATTACCACATTGCGGTGTTCAGACAGTTCAATTTCAATCAAATCGGTTACCGGTTTTCTTGTTCTGTCATACAATAGTCTCACCCGGGGATATAAAGAAAATCCTTTCCTGGTACGCACCACCACTGCAACTTCTCGGGTGCTTAGTTCAACCACTGTTCCTGCCGGATAAGCAGCAATATTCGCCAGAAAGGGTTGAATTATATGAAAAGCAAACAGGTAATCTCCCGACCCGGCAATCATTTCGTAAGCTTCATGGGGTGGAAAAGCTTTGCGATAGACACGGTCGGCCGTAAGGGCATCATACATGTCCACCATACCGGTAATTTGAGCAAACTCGTGTATTTCCGAATCCTTTAACCCCTGCGGGTAACCTGAGCCGCAGAACCGCTCATGGTGCTGGTAAACCACCAATCTTGACAAACTGCTTACCTGGGGGTTTTTTTTGAGTATTTCCAGCCCGTATTCAGGATGTTTTTTTACAACATTGTATTCTTCCTCGGTTAAGGCCCCTGGTTTATTTAAAATTTCTTTAGGTATGAAAATTTTACCTATATCATGCAGCAGGGCACCCATGCCCAGGTGAAACAGCTTAGGACGTTCATAGCCCAGGGAAATACCTGTCATGAGAGCCAGCACGCAGACATTTACTGAATGTGCAAAAACATAGTCATCCAATGAACGTATATCTGACAGTTCCACCATTAATTTATTGTTATTTAACAGCTGGTCAATAATGTCATTAATGGTGGAGTAAACTTTTTCCATTTCAGTCGCACTGTTCCCCAGAGACATAGAGTGGGCTTTCAGCAGCTCTTTGACTTGTTTTACGGCCTTCATCCTGGTTTCGCAGGATATTACGTCGTCAACTTGAATGTCCGGTAGAAAGCCGTCATCAATGTATAACGACGGGATCCCCAGTAATTTTAATCGTGCTATGTATCTTTCGTTCAGTATGACCCCAGCATTCAAAAGTACTTGACCGTTACTGTTGAGAACCGGGCGCCCGACCTTCATGCCGGGTTTTACATGTTGCAGAGACACCCGTCGCATATTATACCTCCGTCTGTTGTTGCTGGGTTAAAATATTCTACTTTTTCCTTTAAATTCCTCTGTTTTTTCGCCTTAAAATTACTTTTGAACCACAGCTATGACAATATTTTAACTTGAAAAAATTTTAATTTTTTTAAAGGTATAAATAAGATCATTTACGAATTAATTAGTTAAATTATTTTTACCATTAAGGGAGGTGTGTCTATGTTTTTGCCAGTTGCCAAAAGGATGTTTCCCGGCTTGTTGGCCGTAATGATTTGCTTGATTTTTTTCAGTTCAAGCGGTATTAAGGCTGCGTTAGGCAGCAAAGCTGTTTATCGTAAGGAAACCGGCGATAAAATTGTGGCTTTAACTTTTGACGACGGTCCGGACCCTCGCTATACCGTACCGATGCTTGATACACTAAAGCAATCTCACACACCGGCCACATTTTTTATGGTAGGCAATAACGTCAAGGCTCATCCTGACATTGCCAAAAGAATTGTTGCCGAAGGCCATGAACTGGGCAACCACACCATGACACACCCCAAGCTTACTGAACTGTCGCCGGAGGAAACCTATACCGAGTTAGCCACTGCCCAGCAAACCATTATTGAAACAACCGGTATCGCACCTGTGTTTTTCCGCTCTCCCAAAGGCTTAACCACCGGTTACGCTGAGCAGGCAGCCGCCAGTCTTGGCATGCAGGAAATTTTATGGTCAGTAACCATCGAAAACCGCTCAGCGACAACTCCTCAGGAAATGGCGCAGCGTGTATTAAACAAAGTAAAACCCGGCTATATTATCCTTTTACATGACGGCCGACTTGACAGGAGCAAAACAGTGGAGGCCCTCCCTTTGCTGTTAAAAGGCCTGCAAGAAAAAGGCTACCGGGTGGTTCCCTTATCTCAATTGTTACAATGGGACGACAATGATGTTGCCGTCTATGATCCTATGGACAGTCTGTAAATTTATACAGTGCTGAACGGTTGTCAAACAGTTCCGTTGCCCGTACTTTGCCAAGAGATTGTTAAAACACACATCCTTTAAGTTTTGGCTCTATGTCAAATGTTGGGGTGACAGGTGTCTACGGATACCTGTCGCCATATTTTTATGTCCAAAATTAAGCGCAGCAGTGAAGAATACGTGAGCGGAATCTATTAAAATTTGAGCCAATTGCAAAATGTAAAAAAACAACTACCATATAATAAGCCTATGTCACTAAATTCTCAGGGTTTTTAGCTCCGTTACCCTGAATGTTAATAATTATCAACTATTTCTGTAAAAATGGACGCAAAAACCCCCTAGACTAAAGTAGGCACCAAAAATAGTTTAACCTATGCCGCCTTCTGTATTTTCTGGCGTTTTAACTCTGTCAGGGTTACTGCCAGGTATGTTATGAGGCAAAGCATTGTGTCAGTAAATGCTTTCTCTATCCCTCTTTTTGTCAGGTTACCCATGTTTAAATGGCATTTTAGTAAAGAGAATAGTCTTTCAATCGAGCTTCTCTTATTGTAAATCTTTTGCCAGTTGTCGCTTCCTCTATGTGGGCTACAAAAATACCGTGGGTTATCCTTGAAGTAAACTCTTTTCTGATAACCATAGGAAGTTTGATTGCTGCATTCCCCCTGGCAAGTTACCTGCTGGCCACATTTTTGGGGACACCGAAACTTGTTTGCCCCAATATTTTTTTCAGTACCTTGATAGACCATTGCATATCCTGCCGGACACAAAGGGGTACCGTCACTGGTATGATCCTTATTTCTGTTTTTCTGATTTCTTGGGTTTAGCTTAATTATTGCTTGCCCGCCCAACTCAAGAACCTGACTATAAATAGCCTCAGCATCATATCCGGCATCCATAATGTAGAAGTGGGGGGCTTTCCCTACAACATTTTTGTAAAATTCACAGGCTTCTTTTATTAGTTTATCGGCAAGCTCCATGTCGGAGCAGTTTGCTGGAGCTACTCTAGCCGCCAAAGGTAATGGCCCAACTGGCATATTTACTACAGCAAGATGTGCTTTGAAACCATAAAAAATACTGGTTTCTTCAGCTGAAGCGGTTCGGTATCCGTATGCTGCACCCGTTTCGGTTTCGGTAGATGGTGTCTCCTTGGCTGGGATGTCTGTACTGTCTATTACAACTTCAGATGTGGCATCAACCTTTTTAAGAATTTCTATGGTCAGTTTTTCGCAAATTTCTCCCATTACCGTGTTGATTCCGTTTTGACTCAATTGCTCCTCAAATCTAGAGAAAACACTTTCGGAAGGAGTTTTTTTACCTGTATGAAAACCACACCAGCATGCCAATATTGGAGAATACTGCAAGCAATTTACCAAGGTCTTGGTAGTGGAAAGCCTCATTAGTTTTTTAAGCAGAAGAGCTCTAAAGAGAGCCTTGCGGTCATAACCTAATCTCCCATATGCCTTTGGCTTAAAATAATTATCTAAAAATGAACAATCAACCTGTGTCACCGCCGGGATATAATTGACCCAGGTTCGCCGGAAAGAAAATGACCCACCCTTAGCGAATATATCCCCTTCGTAATTAACGGCCAAGTTAATCTTAGGAGGGAGACACATGCTAAGGAGTGGGATAGTGATATCCCCCCATACCAGAAGGGCCGACGGCAGGACAATTCGTGAAATTGCCCGTCTAACGGGGCATTCTCGAAATACAGTTCGCCGATATCTCCGGGGTGAATTCTCCCCCAAAAAGGGAAACCGTAAATCTCGTGGTTCCAAGCTTGATCCGTATAAACCGTTCCTGCAGGAACGTCTTCAAGAAGGTATCTATAACTGCGAGGTTTTATTCGATCTTCTACGAGAAAAGGGGTATACCGGGGGACGTACCATCTTGAAAGACTATGTGAAGGACTTTCGTCCTCCCAAACAAGTTCCCGCTGTTCTTCGTTACGAGACTAAACCTGGTGAATATGCACAGGTCGACTGGGGACTGTGTGATTACGTAGATTTGGACGGTACAGTCCGAAAAGTGCCGGTATTTGTCATGGTATTGGGGTACTCTCGTTCCACCTATATAGAGTTCACTAAGCGTTGTGACATTCACAGCTTTCTTCGTTGCTTGATTCATGCTTTTGAATATTTTGGGGGCATCCCAAAGGTAATGCTGACCGACCAGATGAAAACCGTCGTACTGGGCATGGGAGATGATCCCCCCCCCCCTGACTAGTCGACGCGTGGCC